>CAYNEQ010000007.1:2465-15455 GCA_964396295.1 uncultured Gammaproteobacteria bacterium | reverse complement strand
GAGGCAGATGACTAACCAGAGACGACATCAGACGCTCGGCGCGCGCACTGTAGAGCCTGCGAGCACGCTCGACGAGACGATCGTAGCGCCCCCTCTTCTTGAGCCAGGCAGCCAGAACTGCTTGAGCATACGTGCCAGTCTCCAGGTTGAACGCATCTTTGTTCCGAAGCACATCCTGAAGGCGATGACGCGGCGGTATCACCCAGCCAATACGAAGGCCAGGCGCAATGCTCTTCGAAGTTGAACCGACGTGCCAAACCCGATCCGGAGCATCAGCGTATAGCGGACGCAGACGCTGATCACCAAATTGAAGCTCGGCGTATGCCTCGTCGACAATCAGCTGAAGCTTGGAAGCGAGCAGCGCTTCACGTCGAGGCCGGACATTGTCAATTCCGTACGGATTGGCAATACCGTCGATGACGTAACATGCATCTGCCTCATCCCCATGCTTAACCGGTCGATGGTGAAAAAGGCTCATAGCCTTAATCGCGCCCGGGTAGGTCTCTTCGTCGAACGCGACACGGCTGCCATTCGGCAACACGCTGGCGATCAGGCTCAGCGCCTCTTGTGCGCCATGGGTCACGATGATGTCGCTTGTATCAACCACCGCCCCACGGCTCTTCATCCGCTCAACAATCCACGTACGGATCGCGAGGTTACCCTCTGCCCAACCGTACTGGAGCCCATGGGATGACACAACTCCGGTAGCCGCGGCAGTCAGACTGTCCGGCAACAAATGCGGAGCTGGCAGGGCACCCGACAAGGAGAGCACATCTGGACTAGAGGCACCCACACGGGTGAGCCTCACCAAAGTCGGTCGAAACGACGCGATTTTTGTCATGAAGTCACCTTCGGTTGTTTTCTTAAGGCTATATAACCATTATTAATATATCCCGTCAATATTAGAGTTTTGTCAATAATTGACTTATGTGCTAATATAAAAAAATGCAAAAATACACAAAAATATCCAAATTTATCAGCCTTCTACTGCTCGGGACATTCTTTTTGCCCCCTATTTCAGCTTTTTCCGCTTCCCTAGCCTTTAACCCCGAATACATCATTTCTGATGAAGAAATGCAGAGCACAGCCAATTGGACGACGAGCGATATCCAGAAATTCCTCCAAGATAAAGGCAGTTATTTGGCTACTCTTATTGCCGAGGATGCAAATGGCCAAGTTAAGCCTGCCTCAGAAATTATCTATCAAGCCGCCCAAGCATACCAAATCAATCCTAAATATATCCTTGTTACTTTGCAAAAAGAACAAAGCCTGATAACTGATGACACCCCTACTCAGAAACAACTGGACTGGGCTGCGGGCTATGGTGTCTGCGACAGCTGCAGTATGAGCGATCCTGCGGTCATAAAATTTAAAGGTTTTGGCAAGCAAGTAGATAATGCAGCCGGTATCATTCGCTGGTACTATAGCAACACCGACCGATCAGTAGTAAAGAAAAAGGATCAAAGCCTAATGATTGATAGCCAACCGGTTGTTCCTCAAAGCTGGGCCACAGCGTTTTTGTATACCTATACCCCACATATCAGTGGTAATAAAAACTTCTGGCGCATTTGGAATGCCTGGTTTACCCAAATGTACCCCAACGGCACCTTGCTCAAATCAGAAACCACCCAAGAAGTCTGGCTCATCCAAAATAACGTCAAACGCAAATTCAAAAACCAAGCTACCCTGCTCAGTCGCGCTGATCCAAAAATGATCGTGACGGTCGCGGATTCAGAATTAAGCAACTATCAAACCGGCGCGGAAATTGCTTTCCCTAATTATTCAATTTTAAAAACTCCAAGCAATTTTTATTTGCTTGATTACGACACGATTCGACCGTTTGCCTCAGCTGATGTAGTGGCTAAACTTGGCTATAACCCAGATGAATATATAGAAATTAGCGACAGCGACTTGCAAGGATACACTGTCGGTCCGACGATTACTTCCGCCACCACTGCACCGTTAGGCGTAATTTACCAAATTACCGATCTTAACAATAGCTATTACTTATTTAAAGATAACATCCTCTACCCCATCATTGATAAAAATATTATTGGCGTTAATTATAAGGACTTAAAAATCGAAAAACATCTTGCTAAAGATATAAAAAATTTAGAAGTTGCCAACCTGCCCACTAACTTCAAAGATGGCACACTCCTCAAGACACCTGACAGCAGCAATGTCTATGTGATTGAAAACGGTAAAAAAAGACTGGTCGCTGACGCAGACACCTTTGTCGCGCTCGGGTATAAACGCAGCAATGTGGTTGCGGTTAGCCAAGTGACGCTGACTAACATTCTAACCGGCGAACCATTATTTATTAATACCAGCTTGGTTTCATCTCAAAATAAATATCTTGGTGATAGCGAAGTGGAAGTAGACGATCTATTCAAGTCCTCACTGCCGGCCTATATTGTCGCTGAATACCCAACCGGTCGTATTATCTCGGGAAAAAATATTGATAAAGCCAGACCAATCGCGTCACTAGTAAAACTTATGGTTGCGTATCAGGCCTTAAACCAAGATTTTAATCTCACTAAATCCTCTACCTATTCCACAACTAAATACAAAGCTACGGGTAGAAATTTAAATATTAAAAATGGCGCTAGCATAAAAAACTTAGACGTATTTAATGCCATGCTTGTCGGCTCTACCAATAACACCGCCCGCCTGATTGCCCAAAACAGCGGCAGTACTGAAAAAGATTTTATTGCCAATATTAAGACCACGCTGGAAAACTGGGGCGCAGACGATACAACCATCGTCGATGTCACCGGCCTTGATAGCAAAAATAAATCTACTCCGAGAAACCTGCTTAAAATTAGCACTAAAGTCTTGGAAAATACGACAATTAAAACCGCTTTAGCCAAAAATAGCATCACCGTTAAAGCCGGAAGTAGCAACCAAACCGTGACCGCTCCGGGCGGTACTAGTTTAGTAGCGGGCAAAAATTATAAAATTCTGGCGAGCAAAACCGGCTCGACAGATGAAGCAGGCACGGTGACCATGCTGCTTATCCAAACCATTAAGCCTGATAAGAAATATATTATTATCACCATGGGCGCAGCTGACCTCAAGAACCTAGAAACGAATAAAATCGCCAGCTGGGTTGCCAGCGGCAAAGCGGTAATCACAAAAAAATAGCATTCGTGTATGTCTCTTGTCTTTTCTGCCATCGCCCCTCATCCTCCCCTGCTGATTCCAACTGTCGGTAAACAACTAATCAAAAAACTTGATAAAACCAAGTCAGCTTTGGAACATTTGGAAAGAAAACTATACGTTTCGCATCCTGATATAATTCTGGTTATTTCTCCCCACGGCAGCTACTTTAGCGATGCCTTTACCATCAACGCCGACACCCAATACAAAACCGATTTGCGCGCCTTTGGCGATCTAGCGACCAGAGTGCAATTTGCCGGGGAACATACCTTGTCTGCCGCTATTCGTACCGCCGCCCGCAAAGAACAACTCCCAGTCACCATGATCAGCGAATCAAATTTAGATCACAGCTCCTCAATACCACTCTACTACCTCGCGGCTCACTTACCAAAAATTAAAATTTTGCCAGTTGGTTTTTGTGATCTTGATTGGAAAACTCATGTGGCGTTTGGAAATTTACTCAAAGAAGAAATTGCTAAAACCAATAAACGAGTGGCCGTGATTGCTTCTGGAGATCTATCACATGCGCTAATGACCGAATCTCCGGCCGGGTATAATCCAGCTGGTCTTGAATTCGATACTAAAATCCAAGAACTATTAGCTAGCCAAAGCTTGGCTGGTATGCTGCAAATGGATCCGGAGCTCGTAGCCAATGCGGCTGAATGCGGTTTTCGATCATTTCTTATCCTTATGGGCATTTTGCAAGGCGTACACACTACCTACCGATCCTATGCCTACGAATCCCCTTTTGGTATCGGTTATTTGACGGCAAATTTTGTTTTGTAATTCTGATTTGCTATGATCGCAGAAATCATCCCGGCTCGAAGAATGCCGTCGGCCTTACCTTTTTTAGACTACCTAGTACCTCCGGCAGATGAAACAGACATTAAGATTGGACAACTCGTCACTATCCCTTTTCAAAGCGGCGAAACCTTTGGCGTTGTTTTTAATCTTAAGCAAAACCCTGAGAAACTCACTACTAAACTGCGGCCGATAAAAAACATTGTTTTTAAAAAACCAATCCTGCATAGATTCCAGCTTCAATTCCTCAAAGACATGTCTGATTTTTATCGCGTGTCTTTAGGTTTTTTATTAAAAGGCAATTTACCGCCATTACAAAAAAGAAAGCTGAGCAAATTGGCAATTAATTCAGAAAATTCTTCGAAGGATAAAAAAGACATCTCGAAACCAAAATTAGAAGTATATACACATACAGAAGAACGAAAAAAAATTATTCTAGATTATCTTACCAAAGCAAGCGGACAGACATTATTGCTCGTCCCAGAAATTACTGCCTTAAAAAAAACAAAAGAACTGTTACCACCTGAGCTTCTACCAAAAACCGCCATCATCAGCAGCGAACTGAGTCCAAAAGAATTATTTACGATCTGGATGGATATTTGGTCAGGAGAAAAAAATATTATCATTGGCACCAGGCGCGCCTTGTTTTTGCCATGGTTTGATCTGGAGCAGATCATCCTGGATGATGAAGGCAATAGTAATTATAAAAGCTGGGATATGGCTCCCCGTTTTCACACCCGCGATGCGGCCATATTTTTGGCCAAAAGCCATGGTGCCCATCTGTCCCTGCTAAGTCACAGCCCATCGGTAGAAACTTTTTTCTTTGCGCAAAAAAAAGTCTACGAAAGCAAGCGGCTGGAAGTTGCACCATTTGCCAAGCCGATACAAATCGTGGACATGAAAACCGAACGGCGAGGTAAAAATTTTAGTCTGCTCAGTCAAGATGTCTTTAAGGCCTTTCAAGGTATACAAAGCGGTGACATTTTCTTCTTTATCAACCGCCGCGGCACCGTAAATTATGTCATGTGTCGTGACTGCCGCCATATTGCCAAATGTCCGACCTGCCACCGGTCACTCACCTATTATCAAAAAACCGGAAAATTACGCTGTCACTATTGCAACTACACCGAACCGATGCCGCTTGCCTGTCCCAAATGCGGCGGCGTAGACATTGCCCTGTTTGGCGCCGGTACGCAGCTAGTGGAAGAATTGGTAAAAAAAATCATGAGCGAAAAAAAAGAGTATACAGTTGTGCGAGTGGATAGTGACACGGCGGATGTAAACGCGTTTGAAAAACCCGGCAACCCCGGTACTAGAACCACTGATGCGTCTCAGTACGGGGTAAACAAAATTATTATCGGTACGCAACTGGCCTGGCAACGAGTAGATTGGCAGCGGATAAAGCTACTGGCTTTCTTAGATGCAGACTTATCTCTCTTTATTCCTGAATATAAAATTACCGAACAGCTCTGGCAACAGCTGCGCGACGCGCAATTTAATTTGCCAGCTGACTGTCAAATTTTTCTCCAGACAAATTATCCTGAACATGCTGTATTTAACAATCTGTTTAACCCCACTGCCTTTTACGAAGATCAGCTTGAAGAACGAAAACTCTTAGGCTACCCGCCCTTTAAATTCTTGTTAAAATTAATGGCCGGTTATCAGACAGAAAGCCTACTACAATCAGAGACCCGAAAAACGATGGCCAAACTGGCTAATTTGACCAAACATAACCCTGATATTACAATATTGGGGCCATTACAAAGCACGCCATATTATTACAAAGGACAGTACTGGCAAATTATTCTTATTAAACTGAAATACGACAGTTACAAAAAAAATACCAACTTAATTTTGTCTCAAATTTCCGACAATTGGAAAGTAGACCCAAACCCAAATTCAATTCTATCGTTTTCTTAATATATGTTTCTCAACGTTCCGCACGAATCAACCTACCCACCACTGCACGAACCTTCCAAAGAACTTTCGCCAGAAGAAATAAAAACTCCGGAGATGAAGAAATTCATCGTTGATTTAATCGAAACCATGTACCACAAAAACGGCGTGGGCATTGCCTCCGTACAAGTGGCCAGCCCTATCCGTCTGTGTGTGATTGCCAAAGAATTTACTCCCGGGAAAAAAGAAGATTTAATTCTTATCAATCCAAAATTCTCAGCCATTGGCATCTTGCGTCAATGGGATGAAGAAGGCTGCCTGTCTGTGCCACTTATCTACGGCAAAGTACGTCGGTATAAAAAAATAAAAGTTACAGCCTTAGGAGCAAATGGACAACCGCTGGAATTTATTGCCACAGATTTTTTTGCCCGTATTTGTCAACATGAAATAGATCATCTTAACGGCACCCTGTTTATTGATAAGGCAAAAAACCTGCATACGATTGATAAAAAACCTGTCTAGTCTTAACTGTCATTCTGAGAGAGTAAAACGACCGAAAAATCCCTTTCATTCTGGTTCAAGGGATCCTTCTCCGCCTAAGGCGGATCAGGATGACAAATTGTTGTAATACATATATGTCCAAAACCAAAATCGCCTTTTTCGGCACCCAAGAATTTGCCGCTACTATTTTAGAAGGCCTTCTTGCTGACGCAACTATTTCTGTAGAAGTAGTATTTACTCAACCAGATAGAAAAGTCGGTCGCAAACAAATCCTCGAAGAATCGCCGGTTAAAACTCTTGCCACGCAACACAATCTTTCTATCGAACAACCTGAATCATTAACCAACTACACACTGCAGACTGTAGACTGCCAACTTGCTGTCGTCGTACAGTACGGCCTCATCATTCCCAAACATATTCTCACCGCTTTCCCATTAGGCGTTATAAATATTCATGGATCATTATTGCCAAAATATCGCGGCGCTTCCCCTATCCAGGCAGCACTGATGAACGGAGAAACTGTCACCGGAAACACGATCATGATTATGGATGAAAAAATGGACCACGGCCCAATTTTGGCCCAAGGTGAGGTCTCAATTGCCCCAGATGATACTTTTACCACCCTAGCCCAAAAAATGGCTGTAGCGGGCTCAAAATTGCTTCTAGAGACACTGCCTGCATACATATCAGGTGAATTAACTGCTCAACCGCAAGATCATAGTCAAGCCACCTTTTGCGGCTTGCTCAGCAAAAATGATGGCAAGGTAGATTTCTCCAAATCAGCCACAGAAATTTATAATCTCTATCGCGGCCTCACTCCCTGGCCTGGTATTTGGTGCACCTGGAATGATAAACGTTTAAAACTATTAAAGATTGCTCCTGCAGAAAAAAAATTACCTTCGGGGGAAGTACTGGTAGAAAATAAAAAGATATTTGTTGGTTGTGAAGAAAAGTCTATTGAAATTTTAGAACTGCAACTTGAAGGAAAAAATCCGATGAGCGAAGAGGTCTTTGCCAATGGGTATAAAAATTTTGATAAGGCAAAATTATGATTGCTAAAAAACAAATCCTCGGCGGACTGATGATTTATTTTGCCATCAGAATTTTTGCCTATTTTTATAGTCCCACTACCCCACTCTACGCTGCTAATCCAATCAACTGGCTTCTTTCGGGCGCCATATTAGCTACGGCTCTTTATTTTTTATGGAAAAAAGATATCCGTGGCTGGCTGATTATTGCCGCGGAAATAATTTTAGGCGGCGCTGGCGGTTTGCTTGAAATAAAAGGCCTGTCACTGCGAACACTGTTACTTATCTCTTCTCTGGCTATTTTTTTCTACCAAACGCTCAGAGACAAAGAATTCAACCAATTATTTGAAAATAAAATAGTCGCCTATCTTATAGTCGCAATTTTAGGTATTGGTGCCATCTCAGCTATGCGCGGATATTATATGGGCCATAGCCTGGGCCTAATTATTGCCGACACTATTCCCTATTTATTTTTTCTCTATTATTTTCCGCTTAAAAAACTACTCCTATCTGAGCATTTCAAAAATGCGGCTCTGAACATGATAATTGCAGCTATCATCGGCAGTGTTATCTTTAGTTTTTTTACTTTTATTCTCTACTCCGCAGGCGTCGGTGTATTACAGGACAATTATTATCACTGGTTCAGAGATGTGGCCGCAGGGAAAATTACAGAATACGGATTTCATTTTTATCGTACTACACTCAACGAACATTTACTCCTCATTCCCTTGCTTTTATTCTTCGTTGCCCATCTTATGGCAAACAAACCTGCAAAGCAGCCCAGTCTCGCGATAGCAGGTCTGATGCTCGCCATTCTCTCGATCAACCTAACTCGAATTTATATTGTCGCTATGGGAATTGGCCTGCTTTTCTTATTTTCAAAAAGCAACTGGAAACGATGGCTTCTGTACTCAACTGCAACCATAGTCGGCTTTTTTCTAATCTTTACCACTGTTCACTTACTCTCAAGCCGCGGCCAGAGTTTAGGTTGGGAATTTTTTGGTCTGCGCATCCAAAGTATTGCCTTGCCTGCAACGGAAAATAGTTCTCTCAGCAGACTTTTATTGCTACCAAAAATTTTGGAAAAAATAAAAGCTCATCCAGTCTTAGGCACTGGCTTAGGAGATGTTGTAACCGTACAAAGCCCTATTTTTGGAGGAATCATATCTACCCCCCATTTTGATTGGGGATATTTAGAAATCATGGCAGAGACCGGAATAATCGGACTTATAGTCTGGATATTAATTATCGGATATTGTTTATTTAAAACAAAGGATTGGGCACTGCGGGCAGCGCTTATTTCATTACTGGTAATCAACCTGACTTCCCCGGCTTTGTTTCATGTGTTGGGAATTCTCTTTATTATATTTATTTTACATCACACAACTAACACAAAAAGATATGTCTAACACAACCGAACAACACCCATACCGCGAATCGGGAAATACTACCGAAGGCATGCTTAGAAAAATTGAGGCTGAGAATAAGTGTGGAATTGAGATAAAGTCGGAATGGGAGAAGGGACAGGAAGTGCCTGAATTTATAAAATTTTTAAAGGCTGGTAAAAATCCTTCTGATATTATCTTTTATTCTCCAGAAACTGGTCTGATGCGATTTTATCAAGAAGGAGAGGGCAAGGATTTTGACCGATCTTTATCTTATATCAGCGAAACAGAAAATTGTTTATTAACAATAGGCATAAGAAAGAATTCAGCCGTAATAACCCATACGGTCGGCCTAGTTACTCCGTAAAATCTCCTTCCATCATCCCCAGCTTCATCAGCCGCATCCGAATAGCCCCTTCTTTTCTGCCAAATGTTTCGGCTAAGTTTTCTATCGTGATTCCATTGCTAAAAAATTCTTTCAGTTCTTCATCTTGTTCTTTAGTCCAGGCGGTATATGCCTTAGGGTGTTTTTCTCTGATTTTTTGATAGCCTGGTTGTTTAGTAATGGTTTTCTTTTTTTTCTTCAAGCCATCCTGATAATTATTCTTGGTAATTGGTTCATAACTAACTTCCCCACCAGCCTCAACACCGACCAGCTCCTGAATTTCATCACCGGCACAAGCTTTAATAAAATTTTTGTGCATGGTCTGTAATTCTTGCGAAGGCAAATTGGCAAAAGCCACTTCAGCCGCATTGGAACTGTCACGAAATTCTCTGTCTTTTAATAATACTTGTGGATGCACTTGAAACGTTTGTTCGTTCCAACCCAAGAGATGCAGGCCGCTCAGTCGCCGCACGCGTGACAGCGCTACATATCCTTGACCAAATTCAAACACATCTCGCAGGTCCATGATCGCTTCTTCCAGACTCATCCCCTGACTTTTGTGGACCGTAATCGCCCAGGCTAACCGCAACGGCAGTTGGGAAATCTTAGCACGGATTTTTCCATTTTCTTCAATACTCCAATCCATTTTATCCACCATAATCTTGCGGCCGTCATGCGTCCGCACAATCGGCAGCCCCATATAAGTATCAAAATCTTCGACTACTCCCAACGTCCCGTTTACATAGCCCTCACGCTGATTATTTTTGGTAAACATGACTTTGGCCCCTATCTTTAACACCAGCTTCTCAGGCGACAAGCAGCCTTTTTGCAAGGCGGCCACCAGCGGTGCTTTGCCTTTGGTAGACATTTCATAGGTCATTGGTTTGGCGCTCAAGGTCGCAAGCATGGCATCATTCGTCTTATCAACATCTACATTATGCGTATAGAGCTTCACGGCAATATCTGGCATTTGTTCTTTAGAAATATGTCGCGCCTGAATATTAGCCAAATGATAATCCGTAATTTCACTTTTTCGAATCGCAGATAGAATTTCTAAAAAGACCTCATCATCCTGACGGTGCTGTTCGGTCAAATAACAAACTACCGATTTGGCTCGCTGCCAAGCACTCGCCTCATAAGCAAATCTGGGTTTTTCTTCTCCCCATAACATATGTTGCGAGTTTTGATTGCCCTGATTTTTTACTACGGGCGGCAATTGAAAAAAATCGCCAACAAAAATAATTTGCAGACCGCCAAACGCTTCGTCAGACTGACGAATGTTGCGACAGACCAAATCCAGTGTCTCTAGCGTTTCAGGGGAAAGCATTGAGACCTCGTCGATAATAAGGACTTTAGCTCGGCCAATACGCTTCATCAAATATTCAGTGGTGGCAATTTTATCCAACTCATATCTATCCAGATATGTACGAATACCGATACCGCTCCAGGAGTGTATCGTCATGCCGCCCAGATGGGTGGCGGCAATGCCGGTTGAGGCAGTGATGGCCGGATCAATATGGCGCGCACGCAAATATGAGGCATATTCATTTATGACATGTGTCTTGCCTGCGCCGGGTTCACCGGTTAAAAAAACATTGGCGCCGGTTTTTAAAATCTGCAGCGCCTGCTCCTGAGTCATATACTAATTTAAGTTTTTTGATTTATAAGTTTAAATTTTTCCTCCCTGGTCATCCTTTTTATTTTTGTTTCTGCCTTTGAAGCAGCCGAACGATTACGATACTTCTTTTGATAGACAAGGATAACCGGCCGACGAGCCCGCGTATATTTTGCACCGAATCTGGAAGTATTATGCTCTGCTAGTCTGCGAGCGATATTTGTCGTAATACCAGTATACAAGGTTTTGTCCGCACATTCCAGGATATAGAGGTAGTACATAGTTTTACTTGTCATCCTGAACGAAGTGAAGGATCTCTGTCCCGACTGTCATCCCGAGCGAGCCGCAGCGACGAGGGATCTATACTTTATTAATTAAATGAATAGATTCCTCACCCCATACAGGGGTTCGGAATGACAGCAAAACATTATTCAACAACCCGCCGTGCCGCTTTTATCTTTGATCTTCGTTTTTTTGATTCCAAGCGCTTAATCTTTGAGGCTTTAGTCGGACGAGTCGGACGACGCTTCTTTGGCACATACAAAGCTTTGCTAACTAAAAAATTTAGCTTGGCAATAGCAAGTACGCGATTTTGCAACTGTGAACGTTCTTCCTCTGAGCTCACCACTAACTCATCTTTATTATTAATTTTTCCAGCCAACTTGCTTCGTAATCTTTGCTTTTCTTCTTCAGATAACACATATGACTTCCCTATTGGGAAGTGTATAAATACTTTTGTAGAAGTTTTATTTACATTCTGACCACCGGCGCCAGATGACCGGGCAAAAGAAATAGTCAGTTCGCTATCAGGAATATGAATTATTCTATTTTCTGACATACCGCACCACATAAATAACTCCTGCCTTATCATCAGAAATATACAAATCACCATTCTTCCCAAATACCAAATCAACCGGTCGGCCGCTGGCTTTTTTACCCTTAGTCCAACCGGTAATAAAATCAGTCGGCGCTATCATATTGCCATCATCATTAAGATCATAATGAACTACCGAATAGCCAATTGGCGTACTGCGATTCCAGGAACCATGCAGCGCCACGAGCAAATCATCACGGTATTCTTCCGGCCAACCGGCAGAGGCGGGAACAAACGTGAGTCCCAGCGGCGCGGAATGCGCGGGAATATCGATATAGCTTGGCTGTTCAAACGGCTCCATACACGGATTGCGGATATAGGTATTGGTGTCAAAATCAATATCGTGAATATTTTTGCCATAACAATTTGGCCAGCCAAAATTGAGCACCTGACTTGAGCGAGGATCAATAATATTTATTTCATCGGGCGGCAGATTATCACCCAAATAATCTCGGCCCATATCTGTCGCCCAAATATTATTATCGCGTTCATTCCAGACAAAAAAGACACTGTTGCGCAGACCTTTGGCCACTTGTTTGAAATCTGAGCCGTCTTTATTAAGCGACCAGAGGGATGCATATCGCTCATCTGTCTCACGGCACACATTACAGCCCGAACCAATACTCACGTATAACCTACCATCTCCGCCAAACTGAATTGTGCGGGTAAAATGTAAACCTTTCTTTGGCGGTAGATCAATGACTTTGTGCGGCGTATCTTCTGAATAGACGCGGACTTTCGAGATCTCGCGCTCTTGCGCAAAATATAACGTAAAGGGATCTTGCGGATCAAAGGCCAAACCGTGCGGATTACGCAGGTTTTTTAAGACGGCCGTTTGTTTGATGGCTTGTCCGTTTTGCATTTCAATTAAAGTAATCGTGCCCTGGCTCGGCTGACTGATCCAGAGATTGCCCATGCTATCCTCGGCAATCACGCGCGCGTTTGGCAAATTCTTGGCCAGTACGGAAATCGAAAAACCATCAGGCATCTTGAGTGGTCCGTTATTAATTGGCTGCGGACTAGCGCTATCCGGAGATGGAGTGGTCGTTGGAAACTCTTTTGTAATATCACCTGCAGGCGGGAAAAAAGCCGTACTGGCGCCGCGCAAATTTTTATAATAAAAAACTCCGGCATAGATCAATCCCACCAATACAAGCAGAGAGATAATGATGATAATATTTTTTTTCATAATTATGTTTTAGGATTATTCTTTTTCCATTCAATAATCTTTCCCACCCGATGTTCCATACGATCTGCCCGGCGGATAAAGCGTTTTACTTTTTCCGGATAAATCTGTGTATGCGGCGCGTCATCTATATCTTCTACTATATCATACAACTCCTCAT
>CAYNEQ010000007.1:0-2365 GCA_964396295.1 uncultured Gammaproteobacteria bacterium | reverse complement strand
ATCTGTGTATGCGGCGCGTCATCTATATCTTCTACTATATCATACAACTCCTCATCTGACGTAACCCATCTGGTGCCATAGCGGCGCAAATCAAACGGCCTCGTAGAATAACTCACCAGCGTCTTTTTGCCATCCTTCTGCCGCCAATATTCATGAAAATATGATAGTACTAATTCTCGAATAGTTTTATAGACCGGGTCGCGCCAGCGCAAGGTGGAATGATTGGTTTTACTGATCGCTCCCCAATGGCCATGAATCTTATATAAGGTCACCACATGATCCTCATCACCTTTGTTTTTAAAATCGAGTATCAGCGGCCGCTGGCCATGGATCTGCAGCGCTAAGGCCGCCACGAGCGCACCTTCAAAACAATGCATCTTCTTGGCCTGCAAGGTCCGACGCACAGACATATATGTCTCCCCTTTTTTCTCCCAATTGACCGGAAAACTATCCAAAAAATTTTGGATCTTGATAGGTGTAGAAAGTTTTTTAAAAACCTGTAACTCGGATTTGGACAGACCAAACATACCGCTTATGATGGCCGCTCTTCATCCAGCTGCTGGAAGGCCTCTTTCTCGCTCAAACCTTCTTCCATAAAGCCCTGCATTTTCTCGGCCTGCTCTTCGCTAATACCATAATCGTCCATGAGTTTTTGTATTTGTTCGTCCATATGATTAATAGTTATTAATAGCTGAGATATAATTACAATAATCGCAATCTGTCGCCGCCTTGGGAATCAGATCGCTGTTCAGACACGTATACGCCTCAACAATCGTCTTCTCTACCCAGCCGTCATTTCCCGTATATGGAATCAGGGTGATATCAAATTCCAACTTGCCGTCAAACGCCTCTCGGTCTGTCTGGCCATTGCAATAGACAAAATATCCGGTATTAGAGACTTTGTAGCCATTGCGGCGTAGCAGCCATTGATACACTTCCATCTGCCGCTTATACCCGATCTGCCATTCTTTATTGAGCTCGCTGATTTCCTCTTCCTTGGACGTAGACTTATAATCCACGACAATATACTCCCCTTTTGGATTTTGCCACAAATCATCAATCGCGCCAAATATGAGCAGATTTGTCGGCTCATGCAGATACTGAATACCAGTAAAATTATGCCGCCACTTGTCCAGATCTGCATGAGCAACCGGCACGGCGTCCACACCATATTTTTCTATGAGCGGATGCTTAGTGCCATTGGCGCGATGAATATCAAATTCTAATTTGAGCAGATGGTCGACTGCCGAATTGAGGGCAAAGGGGAAACCCGGCGGACGGCCGACTCCCAACCTGCGGTCATAATAAAAACAACGAGGACAGTTCAAAAATAGGTCGATTTTTGAACGGGAGAGTTTGAAGGGTTCGGAGGAGTTTGGTTCGTACAATCTTGAAGTACGCTGGGGATTGTAATATTGGGACATATTTTATGTTTATTCATAAATCTTAACACAAAGCATACCGCTCGTCTATTTGCTAAATTTAGATGTTTTATGCTTCATTTTTTCTTTCAAATTTTGCACCTCTCCCAATCTTTTCATAAGCGCGTAAATAGTTATAGAAAAATGTTCAGTTGATAAAAAAGTTTCCGGAGATAGCATAAAACCATAAGAACCCGGATATTCAGGTCGCTCCACCGCCTTATCCAATATTTCTTCCTCGGTCAAATGATTTATCTCTTCAACAGACAGTTTGCTAGCCCATCGATTTAATGACTCTAGTGTATTCATATAAACTTTATAATTATTTATAATATGACCCACCATTTTTATCTCTTAAAAAATGAGTAGCTGATCTTTTTCCGCCTTGCTCCCATTCTATACAGGCCCGGCCTTTAATACGTGTTTTCATCAAATCTAAAACATACACAATCGAAGCCTGTTCTGAGTGTCGAAACGGCTCCGGAATTTCAAAAGGGCCAGAAGGCATACCAGCAACCAGCGTCCATATTCGCGGAAACGGAACTTTTTCTCTGTTTGGCATATAATAATTATTAAACTAAAACACTTTCCCGCAAAGGGAAAGTGTTTTTGTCCAGAAACAAAAAACGACCTTTATCTTTCCCACTGCGGGCTAGAATTAGCACCTTATTGATGGAGTCGCCATTCAATGGTTGCTGACGGGTCATCGGGCTAGTTCCCTCACCGTACTCTGGATAATTTATTTATTGTAGTATAGCTTTTCAAATAAAGCTCGTCAAACTAATAAGTTAATTACTATCAAAATATACCTAGCAATAATTCAAATATGCAATTTAAAACTACTGCCTCTGTGGATAAGTCCAAATATAGTTTTCGGAAAACTTTCGGGTCTATGGTATAATTATAAACAACCTAATCTAAACCTACTAGAGTATGCCGACGCT
>CAYNEQ010000006.1:0-16444 GCA_964396295.1 uncultured Gammaproteobacteria bacterium | reverse complement strand
CTGGGTACCCGTAGGTACGATGGCACAGGTCGGGTTGTCACCGACGAACGGGCACATGCCGCTGGTCGCAACGATGATGGGTTTGCCAGCCGAGTCAACGCACTTCACGTAGCCAGCTGCGGACCCACAGTAGGTAACGTCAGGATCAACGAACCCAACGAAGACCTTGGCACGGTTGCTGCCGTAGACCTCACAGGCAACGGCCGTCCGGCTGGGGGTGAAGTATGCGCCATTGCAGGCCACGCCGCCGATTGGCGGCTCGTGCGTCTTGCAGGTATCGTTGATGTATGGGGCCAAGACCATCGCCCCAAACATCGCGAACAGGATCATGAAGCAACTGATAACGAGGCGTGCCTTGTCACGATTCTTCATGGCTCTGCCTTTCTTTAAACAGGAACGAATCATCCTGCGCAGGCATTACATGCCACACGGCATGATTTGCACTAACACAAGACAAATCACTATACCACCATAATCTGTTTCTGTCAACCCCACAACCCTATATCTTGGCTAAATATAAAAAATAACCCCAAATTCTTCGAGCTAAAAAGCTTAGATTTTTAAAAACTTACTACTTTATACTCTTTGCCCACAAACTCTGCCCGGCACATAGGGCCACTGCCAAGGCATCGGCGGCATCATCGGACTTTATCTGCTCTCTCATGCCCAAAATCATTGCCACAATCTTTTGCATTTGCCCCTTCTCTGCCCGGCCATAACCCGTAATGGCTTGTTTGACCTGCAGCGGTGTAAACTCATCAATCGGCAGATTATTTTCAACACCAGTCAAAAGTATCACCCCCCTTGCCTGCCCGACTTCAATCGCTGTCTTTACATTTTTAAAGAAAAATAGTTCTTCTACAGCCATACGCGTAGGCTGATATTTTTTTATAATTACATTTAATTGTTCGTGAATCTCGGCAATCCGCTCCACAAAAGTTTTTTTGGCCGATGTTTCTAGACAACCAAAAACTACATTTCTCCACTCGCCTTTCGCGTCTTTCTTAATTATTCCGTACCCTACTCTTCCAAAGCCCGGGTCTATGCCGAGAATTACTTCGCTTATATTACCTTTTAAAACGGACATATTTGCTGTACATAGGGTTTGGGGCAGCAGCTGTTTGAGCTAATCTCTTTGCAGAACTTACCTTATTAGTAAGGCGAGTTCTGCTGCCCCAACACTTTTGGATACTTTTTGGTGACAAAAAGTATTGGCAAAATCTTTATTTAATCGCTAAAATATTATTATCTTATCTAAGATTCAACTATGACCAGCCCGCTTAAACTCACACCCGGACAAAAATATACTGTTATCAAACCATTTACCGACTTTGACCAAACAATCCATCCAATCGGTGAATCCTGGATTTTTAGCACTACTAATTTTCTTCCTTATGAAGACGGATTAACGCTACATGTCATACAGGAAGGTTTGGACGTTGTATATAGACTTAAATGGACTAACGAGGACCAAGGTCCAATCATTGATAATTTCCCAGACTTCATCAGGCCTTGCTAAGCCGCATTGGTAAAATAATCTTCTACATCATCATTCTCATCAAGTTCTGCAAATAATTCCTGCAATTTTTCGGAGACTTCAGGCGTAACCGGGACGCTATCCTTGGCTATCCACTGCAAACCTGATTCTGCTGGTTCAATATTTATTTGTTTTAAAACGGCTAAGACCTTTTGAAAATTCTCTATTTTAGTTTTTATAACCAACTCTCCATCTTCTTCAATATCTTCTGCTCCGGCATCAATTACTTGCAAATCAAAAGTATCGCGATCAATTTTGTTTATTATTAATTGTTCTTTGTTAACACTTATAACCCCCAGCTGTTGGAACATCCAGAGCACACTGCCGCTGCCGGCCATTGAGCCTCCGTGCTTGGAAAATATATGTTTAATATCTGAAACAGCGCGATTTTTATTATCAGTTAGACATTTGACGAGCACCGCCACACCACCCGGGCCATAGCATTCATACAAAACCTCTTCAATCTGCGCACCTTCAAGTTCGCCTGTGCCACGCTTAATGGCCCGCTCAATATTATCTTTAGGCATACCTACCGCTCTCGCTTTATCTATCGCCAAACGCAAAGAAAAATTAGCGGCTGGATCGCCTCCGCTTTTTGCCGCAATGGCAATCAGCTTGGAGACTTTGGTAAATTGGCCGCTCCGTAGAGCGTCCTGTTTGCCTTTCCTGGCTTGTATATTGTGCCATTTACTGTGACCACTCATAGTTATTTGATTTTACTGTAAACCACTGACAAAATCAATATTACTCAGATTTCTCTAGTCCATACCGATCCTCCAAAGCACTGTTCTGAGAAAACCATTGTAAAAATTTTTCCTTCCTTTCACCGGTCATCAGTTGTACTTGTGAGTTCGCAGAAAATAACGGCATAATATGCCACTTAATTCCTTCATCTCCAAGCGTTAGTCCGACACTCAGTCCTTCTTGTGTTTCCTTAGAAAAATATTGATCAAAAATAAAGTTACCCAGAGAATAAAAAATTGGCTTGCCTTTATACTGTTCCATTTCTTCTACCACATGCGGATGATGGCCAATAATCGCATCGGCTCCCCAGTTAATCATCTGATGCGCCAGGGTTTGTTGCCTCTCATTTGAGTGCGGCCGATATTCTTCTCCCCAATGAATGTTTACCACGACAAATTTGGCTCTGTTTTTAGCATCTTCTATAACATTTTTTACTTTTTCTAGATTCAGTGTGTGCTCTGTATCGTTAAAACCCACAAAGGCAATGGAAAATGGTAACCCTTCTTTTTCTCCGGCAATATATGAATATTGTGTGCCCTGGCTATATTCGTCACCAAAATAAAACAGATTATTCTTAGCTAATGTCTCTCTGGTAAAGTCTACATTTTTACTGCTCATATCATAGCTATGATTATTAGCCAGATTAAACCCATCAAAACCATAGTTCTTGAGCTGGGCTGCCAAAGCAGGATCAAATCGAAACGCTATTGATTTTGTAGTAGGCACTCGGGCTGGCGCAAATGGACCTTCCAAGTTTGCCATAAGTATGTGCATGCCCTCAAAAAATCTATTTTCCTGGCTTTTGAGATTCGCAAACACATAATCCAAGCCCCTACCACCCATAGCTTTTGCCACATTTCTATCAAGCATAACATCTCCAAAAAACTGCAGCGAAGCAATGGGGTTTTTATCAGGCGCGCCTTCTGTGTAATAACCAATAATGTGGCTGGTGGTTTCAGGTATATCTTTACCAATAATCTCCCCGCTGTTGGTATGGGAAACCAGATGAAATGTTTGCGTTGATTTTAATTCGTTATATTTAAGTAGTGCATAGACACTCGGCTGACTATCAATTTCCAGCTGCGGCAAACTCTGCACATTGGCGCTTTCCAGCACATTTAAAGACAGCTCATCATGAAAATTTGCCACATCTACGGGAAGATAATGAGAAAAGTCCACGCTGGACAAGACTAAGATATTTTTTGAGTCAGCTAAAAATTGCACCAGTTCATCTATACGATCTTCTTCAGCATTATTTTTTAAAATAATAGGAACTATGTTAGCTTTCGGCCAAGTTTTTTTTACAAACGGCACTAAGGTGGAAATACTGTGTTCGCCCCCCATGACCGATTCGTTAGTAACCGCTAACTCTTTACCGATAATATCGGATAGTAATTTTTTATTTACCGAAACTACTCCATACGGCGTTTGCCAGGACAAAGGACTGGTAATAATGCCAGCACTGCCTAGCTGCTTATGATTAGGACCAATAATCACGACCGTTTTCGGTTCTTGACCCGCCATCGCTTTAAAGAAATTAGCGAGATATATGCCAGCTACCAAATGGTGCGGTACAACCGCCGCAGACACGGGTTCAGTTATTTTCTCTACCGGCTTATTATTACTAAAAAAATTATCGTAAAAACCACCATCCATTGAGTAGGCGCGATGAAATTTTTGCTCTGGTGTATATTGCTCAAAATTAACAAAAAAATTCTGGCCTGACTGATAGTGGTAATACCAATAACCAAACGCCCCAAAGACAAAAGCTAAAATTGCCAATGCAAAAATATATAATCCAATCTTGGCCTTTATTATCATAAACTTTAACGAAGCACTCCGCCCCACTCAATCACCGTAAAACCTTTACGCTCCGGTGTGCGCCCGAGCGATAATGGTAAGACTTCAATCGGCTTATCAAGCGGCGTGAAATCCATAAGAATTCGCACCACTGTATCTGGTCGAGGATTGATCGTAAGTGGCGCCAGTTGATTCATTTGTTGTGTACCTAAAAATGTCACAAAATAATATGGCTTAGCCTGCATCTTGGGCAACCAAAATTCCATAAAATCTGCTGTTTCTTTTTTATTTAAACCAAGTTGAGCTAACTTTTCAGACAGCTCAATGGCAATATTTTCTTTATTCATGACAAAACCTCTTTCCGGAGTCTGATATATTCCACCTCGTCCTTCCCAGAATAAATATGGATATTGTTTTCCAGATTTCAATTCCGTAAGTTGTCCGTTTGGTTCTGCATTCACTGTCCAACCACCGTTATAGGTCGGGTCAGAAACAGTCATGCCCCCTTGCGGCTCAACTTTGACTGATACGTCGGTATTTTTTTCTGGGTAAAGATAAATTACTGGCTTACCACATTCTGCTTGAAGACCAAAGCGCAAATTTTCCATCTTTATAAGCCGACCAAACGGATCTACCCAAAATATTACTGGTTTTTGCGCTAAATATTCTTCATAGCTTATCTTTTTTCCATCAAAACCACCTTGATAAGTGAGCTCATATAAATATTTTAATAAACGATGATTTTTATCTTTTAGTCCGTAAATGGAATCGCCTTTACTATTTTTACCGACCACTTCTAAATCTTTGGCTACGGTAATATCGGTAGATGTGACAATTGAGATACTATTTGTCCATCCGCACCCACCTCGATCAGTATAGGTATAATCGTACGCATTTTGCGAACCATCATTCCATGTAATTTGCAGCCTATTATTTTCATCAAAAAAATCTGGTCGCAAAGTATATATACCCATTGTTCCATGCTGTCCATAAAGATAAAACGACCCTTCTTGAGAAGTGTAAACTTTACCAAAAGCTGGGGCAGAGAGAGCTAAAAATTCTTTGCTACTGACTTTATATTTAGAAAACGGGTCATATTGCAGCGTAGGCAAAGCATAGGAGACAAATGTTAAGCCGACAACTTGTCTGCCATAGAGACCGTGGAGGGTTTGAGGAAAATCTAGCAAATCTAATGTAAAATTATTATCTAATTTTATAAGGTTTTGTATATCTGGAAGAAACTTCGCGAGGTTGGCCTTGAGATTATCATCAGCATAATCAGTTTGCGGCAGACTGTCATTGTATCTCGAATATTTTGTTAACACGACGATCTGTTGTTTAAAATAAATAACATAAAAAACAAATTCCGAACCAGGCCCCTCAGACGCGAGATCTAACAAAAATACTTTTCCTACATCTCCTTGATAATCAAAATTGCCAACCTGATAATAATGATTGCTCATGTACTGCTCCTGTTCTGCTGTCAGACCAGTATCATTTTGCAGCCAGTTTAGTTTTTCTATTTGTTTTGGCCTTGATAACCAAACAATTCCATCTGCAATTTCTTGTGGCAAAGATGTAGTCGGGAAATTAATACTAACTGGATTAGTGTCTGGCACAGGTTCTGTAATCGGATCAGGCATACCTTCTCCCACGGTGTCAGTTGGCGGCACATTAGTGTTTTCTTGGATAGGGGTGTGGGGTAAATTCTTATGTTTTCCTATATAATAGCCGGCTACGGTTGCTAGCACTATCACAACTATCGCCCCTGCCACAACTCCAACTTTCAACCAAACTGGCATTTTTTTCTCGACTGTTTCGGGAATTTGAAAATCCATAAAATATTATAAAATTAATACATCTGCAATTGTACTCGGTACCGTATAACTCGTCAATCATAAGATAAATACTAGTGTAATCCGATTCCCTAGCCTAATTTAAAAGCCTGTGGTAGACTGTTTTTACCTATAAATCACATATGAAAAAACGAAAACTAAGAATCTCCGCCTTATCACAAATCATAAAAAAACTAGCCCCCAAAATTGGGGCTACTGTCACCATGGAACCAACCTGGCAAGAGGTAGGCCAAATCAAATTCAAAAATGGCCGGGCTCGGTATTGGCGAGGCAATAGTCTAGACCTTAACACTTTAGGGGCGGTCAAAATCTCTAAAGATAAGGGTTATACAAATTTCTTCCTCAAACGCGGCGGCTTTCCCATTGTGCCTGGCCAGACCTTTTTCTCAAATCGCTGGGCCAAAGCCATCGGCTCAAAAAACAATCTTCCCGCAGCCTATCAGTATGCAAAAAAGCTTGGTTTTCCGGTGATTGTAAAACCAAATAACGGCAGCCAAGGACATGGCGTCAGCAAAGTCTATACCAGAGCTGAATTCTATCAGGCCATGCAGGATATCTTTAAGCATTATTCAGTGGCTCTCGTCCAAAGACCGGTTATTGGCAAAGATTATCGAATTGTTGTCTTTGACAATGAAGTAATTACCGCTTACGAGCGGATACCGTTTAATATTACCGGCAATGGCAGATCCACGATATTGCAATTATTAAAAAGTAAAAAGGAAGATTTTATCACGAAACCCGATATACGAATTATTCAAAATTTGAAACGAAAAAAATTAACCTTGCAAACTGTGCTAGAAAAAAACAAAACCGTTCATCTGTTGGACAATGCCAATCTTTCAAGCGGTGGCGACGGCGTTGATGTGAGCGGTATTATTCATACTGATTATAAAAAAATTGCAGTCGCGATTACCAAATATATTGGTTTGCGCTTCTGTGGGGTAGATCTGATGGTGGCTGGAGACATCTCTAAACCAGCGGGAAAATATTGGGTATTAGAAACTAACGGCACACCGAGTCTCAAAAACTACCTTGGCCTTGGCAAAAAACAGCAGCAGATTGTCGAGGATATGTATTTGAAAATTTTGGGGGCAATGGAGAAATAAATAAAACAAAAAAGACCCTTATCAAGGTCTTTTTTGTTTTATTCGTATTATTTACAGTCTACTGCTTAAACCCACTACCAGCCGGGATCAGACGACCGATAATTACATTTTCTTTGAGACCATCCAAGTAGTCGATCTTGCCAGTAATCGCGGTATTGATAAGCACTTTGGCAGTTTCCTGGAAGGAAGCGGCAGACAAGAAGCTTTGCGTAGAAAGCGCAACCTTAGAAATACCCAAGAATAATTCACGACCAATGGCTGGCTTGCCGCCATCTTTTTTGGCCTGGCGATTAGAGAAATCAAGCTGTGATTTTTCTACCACTTCGCCTGGCAGCAAATCAGTCTCACCGGCGTCTTCAATATAAACACGGCTAAACATCTGGCGAATGATAAGCTCTACGTGTTTATCATTAACTTTCTGACCTTGGGAAGAATAGATGTTCTGGACTTCTTGTAAGATATAGCGCTGGACAGCTTCACGGCCTTTGAGTTCGAAGAGTTGGTGCGGATTGATACTGCCGTCAGTCAAGATATCGCCTTTCTCTACTTTATCTCCAGTTTTAACCAGCAGTTTATACCCAAGCGGTACGATATATTCGCGGACATGTGGGCCTTCATAAGAGAGGGTCAGCGTATTCTTTTCAATCTTCACCGTACTTGGATACTTGGCAGTGACTTCTTCGCCAGAGGCGCCACGCACCACAATAATCTGGTCTTTTTGTACGAAATCTCCGTCCTTCACCATGACTTCGTCTTCGGCTTTGGTCTTAAGTTTCATTTCATCCATGCCTGAGAAGTGAATGCGGATGATTTCCTGACCGCGGCGGCCTTCAAAGATTTTCTTACCGCTTGGGGAAGTGATAATTTTTCCGTCCGCTTTTTCAATTTCAATTTCCCCGGCCACTTCGGCAAGCATAGCTTGCTTTTTCGGGGCTCGAGCTTCAAAGAGTTCATCTACACGAGGCAAACCTTGGGTAATATCGCCACCACCCGCCACACCACCGGTATGGAAGGTTCTCATGGTGAGCTGCGTACCAGGTTCACCGATAGACTGCGCGGCAATAATACCAACGGCCACGCCGAATTCTACTGGTTTGTTCTTAGACAAATCAAAGCCATAGCATTTTCGGCAGACACCCTTTTGCATTTTACATTGTAAAATACTGCGAACTTTGACCGATTCAATCTTATGTTCATCAATAGCGCGAGCGGTCTTATCATCAATGACTTCACCTTCTTTGACCAGCACGGTATTGCCGGATTTTACGGTTTCTAAGGTATAACGACCCCAAATACGTTCTGACAATTTTTCACCCATTTCTTTGGATTGAGCGGTAGTAAAGACTTCACCATTGGTATCACCACAATCTTCTTCAAAAACAATCACATCTTGAGACACATCTACTAAACGTCTGGTCAAATAACCGGCATTAGCGGTACGAAGCGCCGTATCAGTCAAACCTTTTCTGGTACCGTGAGAAGAATTGAAGAATTCAAGCACTTCAAAGCCTTCTTTAAAGTTACCTTTAACTGGCAATTCGATCGTATCACCGGAAGCGGAAGCTACCAACCCTTTCATACCGATAACCTGACCAAGCTGACCCCAACTACCACGCGCACCGGAGTCAATCATAGCAAATACTGGACCGTCTTTATCCAAAATCTGTTGGTTCTTGGCCACAACTCGTTCTTTGGTATTAGACCAAATTTCCAGAATTTTCATATGGCGTTCTGACTGGGTCAGCAAGCCTTCTTGATATTGTTCTTCTACGGTCGCTACTAATTTATCGGACTCAGCCAAAATGCCAGGCTTTTCCGCAATCTCAGGGAAGTCATCCATACCTAGAGAGTATCCTGATTTTGTGGCATAGCGATAACCCAAATTTTTGAGTTCGTCCAAAAAGCCGGCCACTTCTTGTTGATCTGGCAATAATTCCAAACACAACCGAATAATATGACCGAGTTTTTTACCAATAATCGTTTCATTAAAGTATGGCAGCTTAGCTGGCAAAATCTTGTTGAACAAAATTCTTCCGACCGATGTTTCAATAATCGGGCTGGTGCCTTCGGCAAAGCGGCTCATGTCTTGGAAACGAACTTTAATTCTCTTCTGCAAAGTAATAACCCGAGATCGGTAAGCCAAAATTGCTTCTTTTTCAGAACTAAAATATTTCAAATCTTCGCCGGTATCATGAGTGGAAACTCTGGTTAAGTAATAACAACCAAGAGCAATGTCTTTGGTCGGCGTAATTACCGGACTACCGGTCGCAGGCTTTAAGATATTTTTTTCCGCAGCCATCAAGTTGTCTGCTTCCCAGCGAGCTTCTACGGTAAGTGGCAAGTGCACGGCCATCTGGTCACCATCGAAGTCAGCATTAAAGGCAGTACAGACGAGTGGATGTAGTTGAATAGCCTTACCTTCAATGAGTCGAGGATGGAAAGCCTGAATACCCAAACGATGCAGGGTTGGCGCACGGTTTAAGAGCACGCGAGTTTTCTTAGTCAAATCTTCTAAGATATCCCAGACTTCTTCATGCTCAGCTTCGATATATTTAGAAGCGCTGCGAACATTGTGCGCAAGTTCACGTTTGATAATCTCACTCATGATAAATGGTTTGAAGAGTTCCAAGGCCATGCGCTTTGGCAAACCACATTCATCCATATTAAGGTTTGGACCGACAACGATTACCGAACGACCAGAATAGTCAACGCGTTTACCGAGTAAGTTCTGACGGAAACGACCTTGTTTACCTTTCAAAATATCAGCCAAGGATCGCAATTGTCTCTTTTGACCGGTAGAAGCAGTCACGGTCTTCGCTTGTCTGGCATTGTTATCAACCAGAGCATCAACCGCTTCCTGTAACATGCGCTTTTCATTGCGGCAGATAACTTCTGGCGCATCGAGTTCAAGCAAACGGCGCAAACGGTTATTGCGATTAATAACGCGTCTATATAAATCATTTAAGTCTGAAGTAGCAAACCGACCGCCATCAAGCGCCACCATTGGACGCAAATCTGGTGGAATAACTGGGATAACCTGGAGAATCATCCATTCTGGGCGGATCTTATTTACAAAGAAACTCTTGAGGATTTTTTTGCGGCGAATAATGCGTTCCAATTTTGAACCTTTTACTTTTTGTTCTTCTTCGCCTAATTTTTTCACGGTTTCTTCGAGGTTAATTCTGGCGAGTAAATTTCTGACCGCATCCGCACCAATGGAAGCTTCAAACAAATGGCCATAACGTAAAGACAATTCCTGATATTTGTTTTCCGAAACAATCTTCATGACTTGCAATTCTTTGAGTTCTTTATCAGCTTGTTGGAAATCTTCATCAAGCGCCTTATACTTGCGTTCAGTTTCTTCTTGAATGTTGGCCAAATCTTTAGCACCCAATTTTTTATCATTGGCACTCTTAATTTGGTCTTGCGATTCTTTTTCAATTTGTTTTTTCTTTGACTTATATTCTTGGCGTAATAATTCTGCTGTCTTTTTCTTTTCTTCTTCATTAACATGCGTAATAACAAAAGCGGCAAAGTAAATTACTTTTTCTAGTGATTGAGCGGAAAGATCTAGGACCAAACCGACTTTAGAAGGCACAGAACGCAAGAACCAAATATGGGCAACCGGAGCAGAAAGTTCGATATGACCCATGCGTTCGCGACGTACGGAAGAGTGGGTAACTTCTACACCACATTTATCACAGACAATTCCTTTATAGCGAATTTTTTTATACTTACCGCAATAACATTCCCAATCTTTGACCGGCCCGAAAATTTCTTCGGCGAACAAACCGCCTTTTTCCGGTTTTTGCGTGCGGTAGTTGATGGTTTCTGGTTTATTGACTTCACCATACGACCAGCCTTTAATTACCTCGGGAGATGCTAGCTTGAGACGAATGGCGGAAAAGTCAGTTGGAGCAAAATTATCATTCATATAGTTATAGTAAGAAAATTAGAGATTATTTATCATTCTTTCTAGCTATAGCCTGATCTTCTGCTGTCGACTCAGCATCCATCTCTCGCTGTTTTTTAACATCGGCCATTGGCGCATACTCGCCAGACTCTGATCGTTCAAGAAGTTCTACATCCAGAGCCAAACCTTTGAGTTCTCGCACGAGCACATTAAATGATTCCGGCAAATTCACTTTGTTGATTGGCTCACCTTTAATAATCGCCTCATAGGCTTTGGATCTACCTGGGACATCATCGGATTTGATGGTCAAAATTTCTTGCAAGGTATGAGCCGCGCCGTACGCTTCAAGAGCCCAAACTTCCATTTCCCCGAAACGCTGACCACCGAATTGGGCTTTACCACCAAGCGGCTGCTGAGTAATCAAACTGTACGGACCGATAGAGCGTTGGTGAATCTTATCTTCAACCATATGGTTCAATTTCAACATGTAGTTATAACCAACTGTGACTTTATGGTCATATGGTTCGCCGGTACGGCCATCGTATAAGGTAACTTGACCGCTGGTTGGAAAACCGGCCTTGGCCAATTCTTCTTTGATCTGTTGTTCGGTAATACCGTTTAATACTGGAGTAGCAGTCTTATAGCCCAAAGCATTTGCCGCCAAGCCTAAGTGTGTTTCCAAAAGCTGTCCAAGGTTCATACGAGACACAACCCCGAGCGGAGACAAGATAATATCAACCGGTGTACCATCTGCCAAAAATGGCATGTCTTCAGCTGGCACGACACGAGAAATAACACCTTTGTTACCGTGACGACCGGCCATTTTATCACCCACCTGAATCTTTCTTTGATCAGCCACGCGCACCTGGACTTGTTTGATTACGCCCGGCTGCAACTTATCACCATTTTCAGTAGAGAAAATTTTAATACCAATGACGCGGCCATGTTCACCGTGTTCGAGGTATAAAGAAGAATCTCTCACGTCACGAGCTTTTTCACCAAAGATCGCGCGAAGCAATCGTTCTTCCGCAGACAACTCTGTTTCACCTTTTGGCGTAATCTTACCGACCAAAATATCACCGGATTTTACTTCCGCGCCAATACGGACAATACCTTCACTATCTAAGTTTTTCAATTTTTCTTCACTGACGTTTGGAATATCTGAAGTGATAATTTCCGGACCAAGCTTGGTTTCGCGAACATCAATGGTATAGTCTTCAATGTGAATTGAGGTAAAGTTATCTCCCTGGACTACACGTTCAGACACAATAATCGCATCTTCATAGTTATACCCGTCCCACACCATATACGCGACGAGCATGTTCTGACCAAGAGATAATTCGCCGTCTTTAATACCCGGACCATCAGTAAGCGGCTGTCCTTTGCGAATTTTTTCTCCCAACTTAACGACCGGGGTTTGATTAACACAGGTAGAATGGTTGGAGCGGACAAATTTACTTAAGTAATAAGTATGTTTATCACCTTTCTTATCAGACACAACAATATGATTACCATCAACCTCGGTTACTTCACCATCAACTTCTGATAAAATCACATAACCAGAATAATAAGCGGCGCTTTGTTCCACACCGGTTCCGACCAGTGGTGGTTGCGGACGAATACATGGCACAGCCTGCCGTTGCATGTTTGTACCCATGAGCGCGCGAGTCGCATCGTCGTGTTCCAAAAATGGAATACAAGAAGTGGCAATACTGATAATCTGATTAGAGGCCACATCTATGTAATCAATTTCAGTTGTCTTACCTACACCCGGAGTACCATGAATACGAGCTGGTACAGTTTCTTCCACGAAATACCCGTTTTCATCAATTTTAGTGGTTGCAGAAGCGGTGATAACTTTTTCTTCTTTAAAGGCGTTTAAAAATACTATTTCATTAGTTACTCGAGGCTTGACCGGAATAGTCGCCATTTTCACTTTGGCTAATTTAGCGGCCACATCTTTGGTAATAGTGCTGCCAGCCTTAATTCCCTCAACATCAGTAGATAAAATTTCTCCTTCAGTGAATTTTGGATCATTGGTCACTTCTTTTAAGACTTTGCGATATGGAGTTTCAATAAAACCAAACTCATTTACTCGAGCGAAGCTGGACAAGTGGTTGACCAAACCGATGTTTGGACCTTCTGGAGTCGCAATCGGACAAATACGACCATAATGAGTGGAGTGGACGTCGCGAACTTCAAAGCCAGCGCGATCACGAGACAAACCTCCCGGACCCAAGGCACTGACACGGCGTTTATGCTCAAGTTCAGAAAGTGGATTGGTCTGATCCATGAATTGTGAAAGCTGTGAACTCATAAAGAATTCACGAATAGCAGAAATTACTGGTCGAGCATTAATAAGTTTGTTTGGTGATAAGGCTTCCATGTCCTGGGTACTCATGCGGTCTTTGACAATACGTTCCATACGAGCCAAACCTACCCGGAATCTGTTCTGCGCAAGTTCACCAACGGCGCGAATACGACGATTACCCAAATGATCAATATCATCCGGTTCTTCTTGCGTGACATTTAAACGGACGACTTCTTTAAGTACGGCCAATAATTTTTCCGGAGACAAAACGCGATTATCTTTTTTATCATAATCTTCATTCTTGTATCCCAAATCAAATTTTGTATTAAATTTATAGACACCAACTCGGCCAAGATCATAGCGATCAAAATTGAAGAACATGGCAAAGATCAAACTCTTGGCATTGTCGGCGGTTGCCAAATCACCTGGACGAATTCTTTTATAGACTTCGATTAATCCTTCCTCTTGATTTTGTGCCAAATCTTTCTTGAGGGTGGCGTCGATATAATCAACCGTGGGATGATTATTTACCTCTTTAAATGATTCAATAATTTTTTCATCATTTTCATACCCAAAGGCGCGCAACAGTGAAGTGGCGGCCATCTTGCGCTTGCGATCAACTTTAATCCACATGACATTGTTCATGTCAGTTTCCACTTCGATCCAAGCTCCGCGATTTGGAATAATCTTGGCGCCATAATACCGGCGACCACGAATATTTTCGGCAGTGAAAAATGCGCCCGCACTACGGATAAGCTGTGAAACTACCACGCGTTCAATGCCGTTTACAATAAACGTGCCACGCTGAGTCATGAGCGGAATATCTCCCAAATAAATTTCTTGTGATTTTGATTGTCCGGTCCGTTTATTGACGAGCCGAGCCGTCACGCGAAGCGGCGCTTCAAAAGTCAAATTGCGTTCACGGCAAACTACTTCATCAAATTTTGGTTCATCCAAATAATAATCGTCCAAATATAATTCCAAGTCACGACCAGTAAAGTCGGTCATCGGAGAAACTTCATCAAATAATTCTTTAATGCCAAATTTCAAGAACCATTCATACGAACTTTTTTGCACATCAATCAAGTCCGGTACCGGCATGGCATCACGAATACCAGTAAAAAATTTTCGTTCTTGGGTCTTGAGCGCTTGGCGTTTGAAAGTTGGCATATATATGACTATTTAACGGTTAGCAATTAACAATTTAAAAAGGGAAATTAGGATTTCGAAACCTGTAGAAACAAAAAATGGCGCCTTTGGGGCGTTTTGGCTGTTTTTCTTAAAGGTTAGCTAATAAAAGCAAGGCCAGCATGTAAATTTATTTATTTCCTTGCACGACTTCGCCTTCCGACAAACATCGGAAGAGTACTTTTGCGCTAATTTAAGCTAAAATCTGTTTCTCTCTCTTACAAGAAGTATTGGAGTAACTACATATTACGCGAAATATATAGGAATGTCAAGCAGAAAAAATAATTGACCATTTGTCAAGATTTGCCTTTATTTTGGCTAAATATAAGCAAATAAACGGATTAGTTTCAGAACTTCTTAAAATCTTATCCACAGACTATCAACAAAGATCTTATTAGCACTCTTAAACATTGACATTTTTGTTTTTTTTGATAGGGTCCATTTAAGGAGAGCACCATGACTTCGATCCCCGATCTCATCACGCAGTTCATTCGTGAAGTCCTGGCCGAGAGCAGGTTCGCAGTCCATCTGGCGTACGTTCGCTCTGATGCAAGAAGGTTGCTGAGGCGACGGGCGCGAGAGGCGCTACCTCAGGCGATCCAGTACCTGGAGAACCTGCCCCTGCCTGAGACGGGCATGTCCCACATCAGTACGCAGGAGTACATCCAGGGCGCACTCGCCATCCTCATCGTCGAGCTGGCAAGGCAGGTTCTGCGCATACAGCGGGCGCCATATGAATTCCCTCTGAGCACCTGGCTCTTGAACTGGGGACTCAGATCGGACACCCTTCTACCGAGACCTGACCTGACGGATCGGGACGCCGCTCTCACGCGAGGCCGTGCGGTCATGACGTGGATGTAGAGCGTCCACTTCGCAACGTAAGCCCGTGTGCGATGGGAGGCATAAAGAAGAGCCGCCACCACACCAATTATGTTTTAACTCTTTTGAAACATGATTGGTGGGCGGCTTTTTTGTTTGAAAAAAAGAAAAATTTTATAATCAAAAAATAATTTTATAAAAATTCTTGACAAAATATTTTTTCACTATACAATATCCTCATCATATTTTTTCTGAAAAGATTTTCTTCAGTCAGTTGCGCAAGAGTTGATGTCTCAACCAGATCGGATTTATTAAACAAATCTCTCTCTTTTCTCTTGAACATTTTTTTGTTCAAAGAAAGTTTTCTAAATTTGATCCGTTAGTTAAAACATGCAATTCTTGTCGCAGCTTACTGAAGAAAATGAGCCCTGTACCAAAACGGTAGAGGGTTTTTTGGTTATAAATTCTTTCTCTAGACATTTATTTGTGCTACAATATGCCTGTTATGCCCAGACAAAAAACTCGTAAACCAACCTTATCCGAACGCATTGACCTCAATCCAGATATTGGACGCGGACTCCTGGCAATTTTTCTTTTTATCTTAGGCGGACTGTCTCTTTTAAGCTTCTTTTCTTCCGCCGGTGTAGCCGGAGAATTTATCGATTCGCTCTTAGCGATTAGTTTTGGTCAGGTGCGCTACGTATTTCCCGTTATTCTAATTCTGGTGGCCATTCTCATGGTAAAAGATTTGGAATACGAGTATCGTCCGACGCATTGGCTCGGATCTATTTTATTTGTATTAGGATTTAACGGCTTGATTCATCTCCAAAGACCAGTAGAAAAAATGCTTTTAGATGCTGAACAAGGATTTGGCGGCGGTCTGGTCGGACTACTATTCTCATGGCCGCTAAAAATGTATGTGGGGGCGTGGGGCGCAACCCTAATTATAGTTGCCTTCCTGTTAGTATGTATTATCTTTTTATTTAACACGTCGCTTGCGCAGATTGTTGGACTGCACAAGAAATTCTTCGTCCTGCTTGGTTGGTTCGGCCAGACACTTATCGGCTTCTTTAATTCTTTCAACACAGAGACGCCGGTGGCTTTTAATATTAAAGGTCAGTATGAGACTGGTGCCGAGAAAGAGGCGGAAGTAGAGACAGAGGAAACCGA
>CAYNEQ010000005.1:16168-17637 GCA_964396295.1 uncultured Gammaproteobacteria bacterium | reverse complement strand
CCAACACTCCTGCACCTAAACCAATCCACGCGCCTTGCGATTTAGTAAAGGCCAAAGCTAAAGCAGCCAATAAAGTACTTATAAGCAACAAAACAAGGGCTGGCTGATACAATATTTTCTTGGTAAAGCCCTCCTTCTGCTTCTCCCCTTGTAGAGAAGGAATAATGGGTGGAGTTATTTTTTTCACCACCAAACTAATCATCAGCATAAAAATCGGTGCCAGATATAGTCCTACCGCATTAGGCGACGTAAAAAACGCCGTTACTCGACGAGTGGCCGCATTTGTCCATTCCGGTGTGGCAATCCCCAAACCGGTAAATTCTTGGATAACGGAATAAGCACTGATGCTTACGGTTGAAAAAATTAAAGCCCAGAGCAAATCTGTAGTTTTTAAAACATCCTTTCGTCCCAAAAGAATTAAAAAGAAAATCATGGGTTCTAAAAAATAAGCCCGCCATTCTCCAAGAGAGTAAAACACCATGTCACTGACAAAAATACTGATTACGGAAGAAATAAAAAATATAGCCACCGCTACTAATAGTATTTTATGGCTTAGCATGGTCAGAATAATGCTTTTATAATCCTCTCTACTATATTTCACTAACCAAACCAAAAATAACAGACCAAAACTTATTTCTAACAGTGTTGAAGGAAAGGGGTATTTACCAATATGCAAGAGTTCAAACCGAATCAAATAGGTCGGCAGTAAAACCGTAAACAAAAAAATAGCCCAGCGAAAATTTTTCCAAGCCAATAGCAAAAAAAGTGGGCAATAAATTATCAGAAGTATGTTCATAAACCTTAGGCCTTAATAATTTGAATTTTACAGTGACCATTACGACCTGCCGCAGCAGGGTTTGGTCACAAAAAATCAAATTATTAAGGCCTATGTATAACTATAGATTAATTACACTATAACAAAAAATGGGTTGTATGTCCATAAAAACCGCTTAAGTTAGCCATTTAGGTTGAGAAAGTCGGCAAAAACTGTTATGCTAATAAAAGTCACCATGTTTCTCTATGTCTTATTTAAAAAAAAACTACACACTGCCTATCCTAGCCTTATTATTGGCAACCATTTTAATCTCCCGACCAGCTTTCTCCCAAACAGAAGCTATCCAGGAAAATACTGAGGCCCGCCAAGCGCTGGAGGCAGAACTCAAATCGATTGAAAATCAAATTGCCGACCTGGAAAAACAGCTCACCACAACTAAAGGAGAGAAAAAAACCCTTGCTAATAAAATTATCCAATTAAAAAATGAGGGCGATAAATTAAAATTGCAAATCAAGTCAACTAACCTTAAAATTGCTGACTTGGAAAAAAAACTGACCACTACGGCCACAGCTATAAAGGATAACCAAACAAAAATTACTGAGTTGCGCATGCAACTGGCTGATATGATCCGAACCATGCAACAAAAAGATCATGATTTTTTTATTCTTCGTCTCCTCATTGACGGCGGTTTAAG
>CAYNEQ010000005.1:0-16068 GCA_964396295.1 uncultured Gammaproteobacteria bacterium | reverse complement strand
AACAAAAAGATCATGATTTTTTTATTCTTCGTCTCCTCATTGACGGCGGTTTAAGCAAAGCCTTTGTCGAGGCCAATAATTATCAACGTCTTTCGATATCTATAAACGACCTGGTCAAAAAATCTAAAACTTTGCAAAGACAGTTAGCGGTTAAACAGTCCGCCTACGAAGCACAGCAGGATGACGCGGAAAAATTATTGACCATTGCCAAACTGCAACAGAGTTCTTTGGGTGGAAAATTAGATGAACAAAATCAACTGCTCGCCCAAACAAAAGGCTTAGAACTGAGTTACCAAAATTTACTGCAAGACAGCAAAAAACGGGCCGCCGAAATCCGCAGCCGTATTTACGAACTTCTTGGTGTGGGCACCCAGATCACCTTTGGTCAAGCGGTCACCATTGCTCAAGCGACCAGTAAACAAACCGGTGTCTCGGCTGAATTTCTCTTAGCTATCCTTACCCAGGAATCAAACCTGGGAAAAAATGTGGGAACGTGCAATCGTCCGGGTGATCCGCCGGAAAAAGGCTGGAAAACTATCATGAAACCCACTAGAGACCAAGAACCGTTTCTGGCTATTACTAAAGAATTGGGCCGCGACCCGGATGTTACGCCTGTCTCTTGCCCGATGAAAAACAAAGACGGTTCCCAGCTCGGTTGGGGCGGGGCTATGGGTCCAGCCCAATTTATCCCTTCGACATGGATTGGTTATAAAGATAAGGTCAGCGCCCTTACTGGCAAAAGCCCAGCCGATCCCTGGGATATCCGAGATGCGTTTGTTGGAGCAGCGCTACTACTTAAAAACAATGGCGCTGATGGCACGTATGACGGCGAATGGAAGGCAGCTATGCGCTATTTCTCAGGCGGCACTGATACCCGCTACCGATTCTACGGAGATAATGTGATGAAGCAGGCAGAAAAGTACAGACAAGATATCGCGGATTTGGCAGGGTAATTATTTCTTCATCAACTTGGCCATATACTTAGCCAAGATGTCGGTTTCAATATTGACGAGATCGCCTGTTTTTCTTTCTTGAAAATTGGTATGTGCCACGGTATAGCTTACGAGCGACACGGTAAACCAATCCCGGCCAGTATCTACTACCGTTAAACTAATTCCATCAATAGCAATCGAACCCTTTTCTACCACCAACTTCATAAACTTGGCCGGAATTTTTACCTTTATAATTTTTGAATCTTTCAAAGGTTTAATTTCAACTATCTTGCCAACCGTATCCACATGTCCTTGGACAATATGCCCATCGAGCAAGGTATTTAAACTGACACAGGTTTCTAAATTTACCAGTGTGCCTTTTTTAAAACTTGAAACTGACGTTTTCTTTATAGTTTCCGGCATCCACTCCACTAAAAAACTGCCCTTATCAAATTTTTGCACCGTAGAACAAACCCCGTTTATAGAAATACTCTGCCCAAGTTCAACCGGCCAATTTTTTTCTTTTTGTATAACAGCAAAAATACTGCCATTCTTATTGTAGATTTCCTCAACAGTAGAAACTCTTTTGATGATACCGGTGAACATACAGTGCTATTCAATTGTCATCCCGAGCGCAGTCGAGGGATCCCTTATACTAAATTATTGCAAAAACTATGTGTAAGGGATTCCTCCACTCGCTCGCCTAGGCGAGCTCGGTCGGAATGACAGATAAATTAATGGCTTAACTTTCTAACACGTTCAACATCTTTTGCAATCTGTTTCTTCAAGCTTTCTTCATTTTCAAACTTTTCTACTTCGCGAATTTTTTCTTTCAACTCTACGCGCAACTCCTGCCCATAGAGATCACCGCTAAAATCCAGAAGATAAACCTCAAACAAATTCATATATTCATTGATAAAGACTGCGCCCATATACTTTTTACCATTAACTTCAGTCGTAGCTGCATAGATACCGCTTGGTATGGCCATCGTTAAAATAATATTGGCCGTGGGATAGCCCAATTCTCTACCTTTTTGTCTGCCTTCGATAACAACTCCAGAAATAATTAACATACTACTCTTTTCTATTCTTTTTTTTAACACTATGCCTAAAAATTCGGGGAAATCTATCTCGCAACTTTTTCATTACGGCGCATTTCCAATTGCAAAATGCCCCTTTATTTTTACTTAAACATTTTTTACAATAAATAAAATGGTCGTGGCAGCCCGGTTCTTCACAGTTTACATAATGCTCGGAGGCCACACCGCATTTCTTGCATTTTCCCACCACTTCAGCGTCTTTATTAGGATTATTAAAACCCATAACGACACGACCATCAAAGACATATAATTTACCAAGGAAATCTTCGTTCGGATATTTCTCCATGTACGTCACAATCCCGTTATGCAATTGATAAACGTCGGTAAATCCATGCTTCACCAAAAATCCAGAGGCTTTCTCACAGCGCACCCCGCCCGTACAAACCGTCACAATCGTTTTATGTTTCAAATGTTCAAGTGTTGGCAAAATCTTTGGTAGATCACGAAAATTCTTGAGCGGCGGCAAAATAGAATTTTTAAAAAAACCAACCGCATGCTCGTAGTCATTGCGCATATCGATAATATAAAACTCTTTGTCACTATGAATCCAATCATGCAATTCCTCGGCTGATACATACTTGCCGGTCATGTCATTAGGATTAACATCGTCATCGCCCAGATGCGCGCTGACAATTTCTGATCTGGCTTTTATTGATAATTTCGGGAATGCCTGGCCTGTGCCTGCACTGCGTTTAAAATTCATATCAGCAAAGCGCGGATCTTTTATCACTTCATCGATATATTTCTGTGTATTTTCTTTTAACCCTTCCACCGTGCCGTTAAGCCCTTCTGCAGCCACAATTATTCTACCCTTCAAACCTAATGTCTCGCACAACAATCGTTGCTCGCGCGCAAACTCCTCAGGCTTAGCGATATTGGTATATTTATAATATAAGAGAATTTCGTAATTATTCATATTAATCAACAATTTTTATCATCGGCCACAAAAATACCCAGGCAAAAATAAACAGTCCCAAAGCAATGCGGTAATAAGCAAACAATTTGAAATCATGTTTTTGAATATAACTTAAGAAGAATTTAATTACAGCCCAGGCGGTTAGAAAAGCAGTTATAAAGCCAACGATTAAGATTATTAGTTCGCTGCCTGTCATTGTTAGACCGTGTTTTAATAAACTATACGCCGAAGCTGCCAGCATTGTTGGAATCGCTAAAAAGAAAGAAAATTCCACTGCCACCGCTCGACTTGCGCCCAAAATTATCGCTCCGATAATAGTGGCTGCTGACCGAGAAGTGCCCGGAATCATGGCCAAGCATTGAAATAGACCAATAAGCAAAGCTGTGCGATATGAGAATGATGAAACTGAGGTAAATAACGGTTCTCCACCTTTTCTCTTTTCTAAAATTAACAAGACTGCGGCGCCCACCACCAGAGCCAAAGCAACTACCAACCGATTAAATAACTTTTCTTCGATTACATCACCCAGCAAAGCACCTAAGAAAAGCGCGGGCACTACCGCCACAATAGTTTTATACCAAACCTGCAAAATTGATTTCTGCAGAATAATTTTTTGAGATACTTGATCCTTACTTATCGGCCACAACTTTTTCCAAAACACGATAATGACAGCCAAAATAGCCCCGAGCTGAATGACCACATCAAACATCTTCGTAAATGGCTCGCTAAAACGGAGCCAGTTGTTCAGGATAATAAGATGGCCAGTCGAAGAAATCGGTAAAAATTCAGTAATACCTTCTACCAGACCGAGAATTATAGCCTTGATTATTTCTAAAGACATACAACACCTGTCATCCTGAACGCAGTGAAGGATCTTTCCGTTAACAGGACAGGGATTCTTCGCTTCGCTCAGAATGACAACTATACAAATTCTTAAAGAATTATTGCCTGGAATATATCAAAAAATGTGACACATGTACAGACCTCCAAATCCAACATAGTCAGATTATTTATCCACTTGACACATACCCCCAGGGGGTATATTCTTACGTTATAAATATTTTTCATATGCAATATATGCACGATAAAAATAAATCCTCTATCGCCCGTCGCCTCAAGCTCATAGAAGGCCAGGTACGAGGCTTGCAAAAAATGGTTGAAGAAAATACTTATTGCATTGATGTTATTACCCAAACTTCAGCGGTCAAACAAGCCTTATCAAATGTAGAAGACTTGCTCATGGAAAACCACCTCGGTGGTTGTATTCTGCATCAAATCAAATCGGGGCAGACCGAAAAAGCGAAAAAGGAAATTCTAAAGGTATATAAACTTAAGCGTAAATAATATGCAAACGCAAACCTTCAAAATCAAGGGTATGCACTGCGCATCGTGCGCCCATATTATCCAAAAAATATTAAAAAAAGTTACGGGTGTGGAAGCTGCAGAGGCTAACTACGGTACTGAATCAGTCAAAGTTTCTTTTGATAACAACAAAACAACGGCCCACCATTTATCCAAACAAATCGAACCGCTCGGATATTCATTAGTTATTCCAACTGCCGAACAAATGGGTATGTCAGCCGAGGAGCATGCTGCCCACCTCGGTCTTAATCAAAGCAAGCAAGAAAAAATGGCAGAAATTACCGACATGAAAAATAAAGTATTATCAGTTGTGCCACTAGCCATAATTAGCGTACTGGTAATGGCCTGGGAAATTCTGAATACATACAAATTGATTCCGGAAATGAGCTATACCTTAGATGAATTATTTCACCATCTGTTGCCGCTCATGGCCACCTATACGTTATTTATAGTTGGTAAGCCATATATACTCGGTTTATACCGTTTTTTTCGTTATGGCAAAGCCAATATGGATACGCTTATTGGCTTAGGCACGACCGCAGCCTATATATACAGCTTTGCGATAAGCGCTTTTGAACAATTATTGCGACCATATATCGATGTGGAAAACACATATTACGATGTTACTATTATCGTCATCACTTTTATTGCGTTAGGCAAATATTTAGAAGCAAAATCAAAAATAAAAACAGGCGATGCCATTGAAAAACTCCTCAACCTACAAGCAAAAACCGCCCTGGTCATTCGCAATAATGCAGAAAGGGAAATTCCCATTCAAGATGTCCAACATGGCGAACTCATCATTGTAAAACCAGGCGCAAAAATTCCTGTAGACGGCGTGATTACAGAAGGCAGTTCATTTATAGATGAATCTATGGTAACCGGCGAACCTATGCCGGTAGAAAAAAAGCCTGGTGACAGTGTTGTTTCAGGCACACTGAATACAAGCGGTTCATTTACATTTAAAGCAACAAAAGTTGGATCAGAAACGTTGCTGGCTCAAATTATAAAAATGGTGGAAAACGCACAGGGCAGCAAGGCACCGATTCAAGCCTTAGCCGATAAAATCTCTGGTGTATTTGTACCGATTGTACTTATTATTGCAGTATTAGCCTTGGGCGCTTGGCTCCTGTTCGGATCTGGGCCGCTCGGATTTTCACAAGCGCTGTCATATGGTTTGGTTTCGTTTGTCAGCGTACTCGTCATCGCCTGCCCATGCGCGCTCGGCCTGGCCACGCCCACTGCCATTATTGTCGGAGTTGGTAAAGGCGCCCGCAACGGCATTCTCATCAAGGATGCAGCCACACTGGAAAAATTGCATTCCGTAAATACGGTCGTGGTTGATAAAACCGGCACCCTAACCGTAGGCAAACCGACTCTGGTTGATATTAAGAATCTATCAGACCTAAAAGATGCTGATTTTATCTCCCTTCTCGTCTCACTCGAAAAAAAATCAGAACACCCTATCGCCCATGCGATTATGCAGTATGCTAAAGAAAAAAATATACCTATACAAAACGTTTTGAATTTTGAGGGACTGCAAGGAAAGGGTGTTAAGGGGCTGATTAACAATATAGAATATTATGCCGGCAATATTAAACTAATCAAAGATCTTGGCGTAACCGTTGACACAGCTGTAATTGAGAAATTTACAACCCAAGGCAAAACGCCGGTCATGTTAGCAACTAAAGGAAAACTGCTCGGATTCGTAATGGTGGCCGATGAAATCAAACCGGAATCCGTGCAAGCTATCAAAGATCTACACAAACTGGGCATACAAGTGGTCATGCTTACCGGCGATGATGAAAAGGCTGCCAAGCACATTGCCTCCCGCGTAGGTATTGATGAAGTGGTAGCCCATGTCTTACCGCAAGATAAATTAACTAAAGTAAAAGAATTGCAGGCACAAAGAAAGGTTGTGGCTATGGCCGGAGACGGTGTTAATGATGCGCCAGCCCTTGCCCAGGCTGACGTCGGCATTGCCATGGGCACAGGCACTGATGTAGCTATTGAGTCAGCGGGAATTACCTTGCTCGGTGGAGATATTTCCAAGCTGGTCAAAGCCATCAGACTCTCTAAGATAACTATGCGCGGCATCAAACAAAATCTGTTCTGGGCATTTATTTATAATATTGTCGGTATACCGCTCGCCGCCGGAGTTTTTTACCCTCTGTTTGGTTGGATGCTCAATCCGATATTTGCCGGACTAGCCATGGCATTCTCCAGTGTTTCAGTGGTAGGCAATTCCTTACGTTTAAAAACTAAAAAAATATAATTATATGCAAACATATACATTCCACATTAATGGCATGCACTGCCAATCGTGCGTTATTTTAACCGAAACTGAATTAAGCGAGATGCCCGGCGTAACAAAAGTTCAGTCATCGTTGGCCAACTTGCAAACAGAAGTGACCGGTGAATTCGGGGGTAAAACTGCCGAACAGGTAGCGGCCGAGTTAAGCGAAGTTCTTAAACCACACGGATATAGTCTAAGTCTGGAGAAAGAAAGCCTTATAGTACCATGGAAAGATTTTTATATCGCTTTGCCTATCGCGTCCGTTTTTATCGCCCTGTTTATCGGTTTGCAAAAATTAGGAATTGTTAATCTCATTAACGCTTCCGATGTTAGTTATAGTACCGCTTTTTTAGTTGGACTCATCGCTTCCGTATCTACTTGCATGGCCGTGGTTGGGGGTTTGGTGTTATCTATGTCTGCCAACTTTGCCAAGGAAGGCAATAAAATCAAGCCGCAATTTTTTTTTCATGTCGGCCGCCTTATTTCTTTCTTTATTTTAGGAGGCGTGATTGGTGTACTGGGATCCGCTTTCCAACTAGGACTATTTGCCACATTCATCCTGGGCTTGCTCGTGGCCGTGGTATTGCTTATTCTTGGCATTAATTTGCTGGATGTTTTTCCGTGGGCAAAAAAATTACAACCTACCATGCCGGCATTTATTGGCAAGCGGGTGCACAGATTAAAAAAAATTAATCACACCTTTACTCCCATACTTATGGGCGTGGCCACTTTTTTCCTGCCGTGCGGCTTTACCCAATCAATGCAAATCTACACGCTGACAACCGGAAACTTTTGGACTGGCGCATTTATCATGTTTAGTTTTGCACTTGGCACGTTGCCGGTATTAGCAGTATTAAGTTTTAGCTCTTTAGGCATTCATAAAAAAGCGCAGTCCAGTATTTTTTTCAAAACTGCAGGCATCGTTGTCATATTTTTTGGCCTGTTTAATTTAATAAATAGCCTCGTAGGTTACGGCTTAATTCCACCCTTATTTAATTTTTAATTTCCTTTTTTGTCATCCCGAGCGGAGTCGACCGTGTGCCGCTAAAGCTTCAGCGGTGGCGCAGGGATCTCTTACACTAAGTTCCTGCAAATACTATATTTAAGGGATTCCTCCACTCAGTCATAAACTCCTTCGGTCGGAATGACAACTAAACAATTTATGAAAAAAATAATACTCATCATCAGCGCAATAGCATTCTTCATTACCTTCTTGGTATTTGTGGCTAACAAACAAGATTCAGACAACTCTCAAACACAGCCAAACAATGTCTCTATAACTGGAAACAACCAAACAATCACTATCACCGCCAAAGGCGGCTACAATCCCCGGACTACTAATGCTAAAGCCAATCTGGCCACCAAGCTCAAAATTCAAACAAGTGGCACATTTGATTGCTCCTCTTCCCTGGTGATTCCCAGTTTGAGATACAAAACACACCTGCCACCTTCAGGAGAGACCGTCATTGAAATCCCAGCACAAAAACCGGGCAGCACTATTCGTGGCCTCTGCTCTATGGGAATGTTTAACTTTACCCTCAACTTCAACTAGTTTTCTTGGGGATAAATTTCAGAGAAATAGAATTCACACAGTGGCGAGTATCTTTCGGCGTATAACCTTCGCCGGTAAATACATGGCCTAAATGACCGCCGCAGGCCGCACAAGTAATCTCCGTCCGCATTCCGTCCGCATCTACAGACTTCTTCACTGCTCCAGGAATTTCCTGGTCAAAACTTGGCCAGCCGCAGCCAGAATGAAACTTGCTGTCTGAAGTATAGAGCGGCGTTTCGCAGCGTCTGCAAACATACGTGCCTTCTACAAAAAAATCATCATATTCGCCGGTAAACGGCATTTCCGTACCTTTATGCACAAGAACTCGTTCTTCTTCAGGTGTTAAGGCATTGTTTATCATAGACTCAAGTGATAATTTTTTAAATCGCGTTTTATTTCTTGATAATTAGGCACGGTTTTCGCCACTAACTCCCAAAATTTTTTAGAATGGTTAAATTCTTTCAAATGACACAATTCATGTACAATAACGTACTCTACCATCTTCTCAGGCAGCAAAGCAATCTTATAATTAAAATTCAAATTGCCTTTTTTTGAACAACTCCCCCATCTGGTCTTTTGATTTTTTATAAACACGCAGTGCCATGAGTACCGGTATGATTGATTCAACCGCCCTAATTCTCTCATCGCTATTTCTAAAGCCTTGGCTTTATACTCTCTAAATTCTGCTTTAGTATTTTTTCTTGGTATTTGTTTAGGAAGACGAGAAAGATAGGAAATCTTTTTCAGAATCCAATTGCTCTTCGTACGCATAAACCGTTCCACAGATGCAAAACTCACCCAACGTGGAACCGTCACAACTAACTCCCCTCCTGGATAAATAGTGAGACGAACAGCCCGAGATCGTTTGCTGTGCCTAATTTTATAAGCAATTTTTTGGTTGGATAAAACAATGTATTGAGTCATGAAATTCTACTTGGTTTTTCTCGCTGGCACTTTTCCACCACTTCTTCTCGCTTCAGAAAGTCCGATAGCGATCGCTTGTTTACGGCTCTTAACTTTCTTGTTGCTCTTACCGCTTTTTAGAGCACCTTCTTTAAACTCGTGCATAACTTTTTTTTCCGCTGAGTTTTTGGTCCATATTTAGTTGACATATACATATCGATTAAATAAATAAGCGCGTGCAGGTGAACCTGTTTTTTTATTGTACCACAGGGTATAAAAAAATACCTAGCTCATCCAGGTACTTTTTATTCTAAAAAGTTTTTATTTTTGCACCGTCATTACAGGGCTATCTGACGGATTTGGACCATATTGATTGGCGCCCGGTTGACTTTCAGCACGCAGAAGTTTAAAAATTTTAATAACTCCAATAATTGGCACTAAGGCCCACCAAAAATATTTAGCGCTTTTACCTGCGTCATGCACCCGGCGCACCATCACAGCCAGAGTCGGCAGTAAAGTGGCTAGCAGGTATAAAACAGTAAATGCGCCCAAACCACCAAGACCATCAAGCACCATCGTTCCTAAAACAATGAAACTCTGCCATTTGGCAAAACTCCAATATTCCTGACGGCTGGCACGACCGTTAAAAACTGCATATTTCTTTAACACCTGTCGATAATAAGTCATAAAAAATTCATGTTATGTACTCTCAGTATAGAATTAGACCTATTCCTCGTCAATATTGCTAAGGCAGACAACCCCTCTACAACCAGATAAAAACGGTATATACTAAAGGCGATAATATTTTTCTATGGATTTTCTTACCCGCATGGCCAAACGTATCACTCTTGCCCTAATTGTCTTAGTTGTAATTTGGCTCAGCGTCACACAAATATTTGATCGTTTGGAGGAGCGGATGCCCGCATTTCTGGCCGTAGCTTGTACCTATTTTATTTCCGCCTATCTTTTTTTTCCCAAGCTTATTCAGCTTACCTTGTTCTTGTTTCGACGATTTCACATCCCGCGCTTTACGCGCGCGGCTGACGGACTCATTGCCGATCCAATCAATATTGTTTTGCTCGGCTCAGAGGCAGAGCTACAGAAAGCTTTTACTACTATAGGGTGGTCTAAGGCAGAACCGCTAAACTGGAAAACAACTTCCAAAATGATCCACGCTTTCATACATAATAAACCCTATACCACTGCTCCGTTTAGTCCGCTTTACCTCTTTGGCCGTTCGCAAGATATTGGCTTCCAGCAACCGATCGGCAATAGCCCACGACAACGACACCATGTACGATTTTGGGCGGCAAATTCAGAGGCGGAAATTGAGTTTGACAATAAGCATTACTGGTCTAAAAAACAAACAGTTGATCATAACAAGCCTGTCATGTGGATCGGCGCGGCCACTCGAGATATCGGGTTTGGTTTCACTCGTTTAACCTTCCAGATCAGCCACCGTACTGATAAAAATGTAGACGAGGAACGTGAATATATTCTCGACTCTCTGCGTCACGCCCACGCTATTACCCAAGAACAATACGTCGAATCAAATAAATTTATTCTCGGAAAATATATCTCGGACGGCCGCATCATTGTAGCCAAACTAGTTACGCAATAAATTTTTGCGTCGATACTCATTTACCGTCAAATGCGCCAAACGAGACCTTTCCGCCTCGTTCTGTGTTTAAAAAAATTATTTTTTCTTCACCTGCACCTCCTTTACTCGAAACAAGACGATTTTTTTGATAAGAGTATAAGGAACAGGCTCGGAAAGTAAAAATTGTATAGCTCCTTTTGATGATTTGTATATGCTAATTTCTTTTTGAAATGCCAGATTGCCAGATGGTGTCGCATAAAACCCGATATGAGTTTTCCAACCGGCAAAATATACGAGCGGCTTGCCGTTCAATTTATACCCGGGCATGCCATAACTGATAGTTTCCACTGCTTCAGGCGCAGCCGCTTGAATTATTTGTCGTATCTTTTTTAATACAAGTTGTATATTAGCAGGAAATTTTTTGATATAAGCATCTACAGTTTTAGAAACACTTTTCATATTGAGGCGTAAAATTAAACCTAAAAAAGATAAATACCCTCAGCCCTCGCTTAACAGGCATGTAGCCGTGATCCGCTGAGTAAATTTGCTTCTTCCCTATTATACATATGCGCACGATTTACTTCTAGACCGATTTTAAATACCTAGTCTGTATGAATAATTTATAAAATATATTGACAAAATACCCAGTTCTTCTATTATGGTATAGGTTCTTTACTAAATTTTGTTGCGATAATAAGTAAAGGAGAAATTCGTATATTTCTTAACCCAACAAAAAACTCCAACTGATCAGAAATGGGGGGGCCGTTTATGCGTGCTGATCGAGTTGAAATCGAATATTGCCACAACTATGACTGCCGGGGTCATAAAGCTCCGGATGGCAGCCACTGCCACTTTCTCTTCTACCAACTCGAACACGAGAGGCCGTGCAAGAGCGCAGCGTTCGGGTCTAAGAAGGCAGGCGCGATCGTGATTTTCATGTACGTGCCCGACGAGGATGCTGGCCCAGATTCTCATCATCTGGACATGCTCATGATTAGAGCCCTCGAGACTGCCCAAGTTCCACCCCGATGGGGAAAAGATCGAGAGTTTGTCCAGTACTGGGTGAACAGGATCGTGATGGCACGGCAATTGGACCAGATGGACGCCAGAATGGCCGCCTGAGGGTAGCTGATCCGGGTCAGACTGGCGAGAAGTACATTCGCCACTCCACGACCTTTTTAAAGATAAAATTATTTTGTCTTTGAGAAAGGTAGTGGTGAATGAATTACAAAAATTAAATATATAAAAACATCCAAGTGCTTGGATGTTTTTATATTGAGGACTGCGCTTAAGAAAGCTTTTTCAAAATATACTCAAAATGTTTGGCTGAGACCGGCTGTACTGAAAGCCGAGGCGTCTTGGCTAGAATCATACCACCAAGCTTCGGATCTTTCTTTATCTCGGCCAGGCCCATCCCCTTTTTAAACTTTTTCACAAATGCAATATCTACAAGGTGCCACTTCGGATTTTCTCTACTGCTCGACTCGTCGTAATAATCACTCTTGGTATCAAACTGTGTCGGATCAGGATAAAATTCTTTTACAACCTTGCCAATTCCAACAATCTGCTTTTCATCACCTGTGTGATAGATAAATACAAGATCACCTTTTTTCATCTCTCGCATGTGATTGCGGGCAACAAAATTGCGCACACCGGTCCATGGCTCACGCTTTTTACGCTTCAAATCATCGATTGAAAATTCTTCAGGCTCGGTTTTAAGAAGCCAATATTGCACAGTATAAGCACTTAATTCTACAGGATACATCCATCACCAAGTGTAAGCGAGGCGGAAGGATTTACCCCTTCACTGCGTTCGGGGGCATAAACTTCTCATCCTTTGATTTTTATTCACTACACTTCGTTTCGTTGCGGAGGCGGAAGGATTCGAACCTTCGATACCCTTTCAGGTATAACAGTTTTCGAGACTGCCCGATTCAACCACTCTCGCACCCCTCCATTATTACCTACCGGCGCTATCCTAACACGAATAACTAAAGTCTTCAACGATTATCCAGGCTGGCCCATAGGTGCAGGGAAGCCGTGGTGCGGTGGGGTTGCCAGCGAGCCGAAAGTTTTTTTAATTGTTTGAGAGTAGGATCTTGGCGCAAGCCATACAGTTTTTTCACAGCATTGCGCAAACCAAGATCTCCAAAAGAAAACACATCCGGTCTACCGAGAGAAAAAATCAAAAACATTTCCGCTGTCCAACGACCAATACCTTTTACTGCTGTAAGCATAGTTATGATTTCCTCGTCCGCCATCTTGTTGATTCGCCTGAAATCCAAACTCTTATCTTCAATGGCACGGGCAATATTTTTGATATAGCTTACTTTTGATCCGGAAAGTCCCGCTGCGCGCAGCTCATCATCTGATTTGGCAAGCACCTGGGCCGGTGTAGGAAATTTGGTTTCGGGGAACAGAGCTTTAAACCGATTAATAATCGTAGTAGCAGCTTTACCAGAGAGTTGTTGGCCGATAATTGCCTGGGCCAGAGATTGAAAATATCGCCGATGCGGGCGGACAACACTGGGTGTAACCGTACCAAACAATGCTCCGATAACCGGATCTGATTTTTTCAAAAAAACTATAGCTTCGGTAAGATCCATATAAATTATTTTTTTGGAAGCCATGGAAAAAATTTGTTTGTTCGCCGCGCATACTCGGCAAACGCAGCATTTTCTTGCATCTTTTTTTCTAACATCGGTATGCCAGAAACTTTTAAAATCAAAACAGATATAGTAAGAGGACCTATAATACTTATCCAAGAAATTTGGGCCCCCATGGCCACCAACCACACTCCCCACCACTGAGTTACTTCGCCAAAATAATTGGGATGACGAGTATATTTCCACAATCCGGCCTGCAATAAGCCACCTTTATTTTCGGGGTTTTTTATAAAAGTTGCCAATTGAGCATCTCCGACCGCTTCAAACACAAAACCCAACACCCACACCAGTACCCCCAAAAGATCACTATGCCCCAGGGGCTGACCAATATTTTTATTAACAAGTAAAATAGGCACTGTTATCAAAAATAGTAAGGCGCCTTGCAATAGATATACTTGCCCGTAAGAACGAAGATAAAACCATTTTCCCCACGCTTGCCGCCAGGCTTGGTAGCGATAATCCTCGGCTTTACCCCGGTTACGTCTAAAAATGTGCACTGCCAGACGCATACCCCACACCGTCACGAGCACAGCTAAAATTAATCCCCTAGCGCTCACCTCTACAGACAGAGCCAGAGATAACCAAGATAATAAAATAAAACCAATGCCCCAGGCAACATCAGCTACGTCATTTCTTTTTTTAAACACCGACACGATATACCAACCAGTCATATACACCCACAGACACGCGCCAAGAATGAAAAAATATTTCATATACCTAATTTAGAAGCTATTATATATGTACCAACCGATACTGCTGCGGCCAAGAATGATCCCCAGATCAAATCAATGATAGTAATAGCCAGCGGCCAATCTTTGAGCGTGGCCAAATTGGTCAAATCATAGGTCGCATAGGTAACCAAACCAAACAAAGCACCGAACAGCACCGCATGTATCCATGAATGTTTTTCGGTTGCCGGTATAATCACAAACAAAATAAGGCCGGCGATAAATAGAAGATAAAAAAGTATTGCTGCTGACCATTGAATATTGGTTTTCATCAAGAACCCAACCTGCTTAGCATAAAAATTTTTTGCTACCAACCCGAGCCAGACCATATCAAGAGCAAAGAAAATGGGCAAGGCTATCGCGTATAATTTTATAAACATAGTTATCTGTTTAGATACGTAATCGTAAACTGCAATATGGTAGCAAAAGAAACCCAAAGCAGATATGGAATCTGCATATAACTCACCCAACGAGCAAAAGGAAAAATAGCGATTATTGCCCATACGAGTGTGGCAAGCAACAAGGCAATATCAACTGCCGCCAACCAATTATTTTGCAGCCCAAATTGGATGGGGCTAAATAAAAAATTGAAAACCAGATTTAGGATAAATGGAAGTAATACTATAAAAGAAATTTCTTTTTTCAAAAACATTATGAGCACTTTGCCAAAAGAAATAGCAATCAGTATATACAAACAAGTCCAGACCGGACCAAAAAGCCAAGACGGGGGTGCCCAAGTCGGCTTAATGAGTTTGGCATACCAGTTAAACGTATTCATATTATAAGAATTAAAAAATTATTAGATATTGTAACTTAATTTTTTACTTCGTACTAATATTACATTGATGCGCAAGGTTTTATTTTTTTTTCCAGACCGGTAAGTCGCATAATATCACCAGTACTAATCCGAGCTAAATCCGGATCACGTTCTATACCTCGATACAATACCTCATAAAATAACGGTAGCATCATCGTCATTGATTCTTCCAGGGTTATTTGTTTAGCCAGGGCTTGAAAGTTTGTCCATGACCGCGCATCACCGTAAAGCAGCAAGTCCAGGCCTGTCGCTTGATGTAATTTCTTATTTTTGTCCTCCAAAAACATCAGGGCCAAATCTCCACCCATAGTTTTAGTCTCAACTGCGGAGGCTACCTCGATTTCAGCCATAAGTCCTAATTCTTTTAGCATCTGTATATAAGCGCTCCTCATAGACGTTAGATAACTTGGCTGCAAAAAACCACCCAAACATTTGAGACCATAATAAAATGATAAGAGCCAGAATGTAAGCAGCATAGTGGGTATTAGTTCGCCGTTTTGCAATTTTTCAATAATTGCCTCGGCCTCAAGCGGCACACGAAAGCTTCCATCTACTGTACTTAATTCCTTGCCCTGTAGCCAGAGCTGCTGACGGTATTTACTGCCTGCCGGCAACGCCCAAAAAAGATACGAGCCTTTTTTTTCTAAAGACGAAAATCCACCTCTAATACCATCAAAATATTTTATAATTATTGGTGCCAACGACGGATTGCAGATGAGCTCACTAATAATCGTCTCATTCGGCAGGTGATGTGACAGCAACAAATCTATAGCAATACTTTCTTGATCCAAATATATAAGCCGGGGCGCAGACTGTAGACCAGGAAAAAATCGCGACCACAACGCAAGATTTGTCATGCTTATCTGGGCAGAAAAATTCGCAGCCACCAGTGCTGCTGTATTTCCATAAACAGAATCAATAATTTCAACAATTTTTTCTGCCTGCTGCATACTGATTGAACCGTCCCGTACATTCGACCAAATATTTTTTTTCATTCGCGCCAGATCGGTTTTAGCATACGCCCGCATGCCAAACACCGGCCGTTGATTATCGCTGGCCGGGAAAAATGACAACTGGTATAGCTCTCCATAATTTTTAGCATCGCTATGAAACGTGAGGCCCCGCGGCACTGAAGAATTATTGAGCGAAACGGCCGCGCAAGAAAAAACTAAAATGTTTTCCAATGTAGAGGCTCG
>CAYNEQ010000004.1:0-19291 GCA_964396295.1 uncultured Gammaproteobacteria bacterium | reverse complement strand
TCATGTTGAGATGGATAAGAGAATTCTGGTGTGGATAGAGAATTTTGGCCAGGGTTTTGGCCAGTTCTGTTTTGCCCATGCCGCTTTCACCAACAAAGAGAAATGAAGCCATCGGTCGATTAGGGCTGGATAGTTCTAATTGCGTCTGTAAGATGATTTGTGAAACTTCGTGCACGACTTCATCTTGACCGATAATATGGCGGCGTAATTCGGTTTCCAAACCTGACAAATTAGTTTTGCCGTCAAAGGAAATGTTTTTTAGAGGAGCATTAATGGTTTTGGCTAACTGCGCTGTCACATCTGCATCAGTAATTATTTCAAGGTTGCTTTTTTTGTTCTTGGGATGAGCGATTTTATCTTCCAAGTTTTTTATTTCCTTACGCAAAGTTTGTTCCTGTTCTTTTAATTTTACGGCTTCATCAAACTGTTCGCCGCTGGCCGCATCTTCTTTGGTGCTGATTATTTTCTTCAGCTCTTGTTTTAATTGTTGCATTTTGGCTTTTAAGGCGCTTGGTTTGAGCGAGAGGCGTTTGGCAGCGGCAGTTTCGTCAAGCAGGTCAATAGCTTTGTCGGGCAATAATTTATTGGTGATATAACGGTCGGCTAAGATAGCGGCTTTGGTAATAGCCGCGTCTGTAATGATGAGATTATGATAGGCTTCGTAATTTTTTTTGATGCCAAGCATGATTTTAATCGTATCGGCAACAGAAGATTCTTTGATTTGAATCGGTTGAAATCTTCGTTCTAACGCCGCATCACTTTCAATATGTTTTTTAAATTCCGTGGGCGTGGTGGCCCCAATGCAACGGATTTGTCCGCGGGCGAGGGCTGGTTTTAAGAGGTTGGCCGCATCCATATTGCCTTGATTTGAACCAGCGCCCACAATATTATGGAGTTCATCGATAAATAAAATTACATCTTCGTTTTGACTGGCTTCTTCAATCACTTGGCGCAATCGACCTTCAAATTCGCCGCGATACGCGGTGCCAGCAATCATCATGCCCATATCAAGGGCGTAAATTCTTTTGTTAAGCAGTATATCTGGCACGTCCCCGCTGGCAATTTTTTTGGCCAGACCCTCGACTATCGCGGTTTTTCCCACGCCGGGATCGCCGAGAAGAATCGGGTTGTTTTTAGTTCGACGGCAAAGAATCTGCATCATGCGTTCAATTTCGTTATTGCGGCCAATGACCGGATCAATTCCGGGTTCGACCTCAGGGCTGGTAAGTTCCACACCAAAAAAATCCAAGGCTGATTCTTTTTTATGATTTTTTTTATGCGTTGCCGTGGCCGGACTGTGCGCTGATAAGAAAGTTTCGTCAGACAGACTCTCTTGAATATGATCAATAACTTCGGGAATTTTATTGATCTGCGGAAATTGGGAAGCGTTTGCCAGCACAATATCAACTTGTTCTTCGAGTTCGTTTTTTTCTACTTTATATTGTTTAAATAATTGGTCTAATCTTTCGTCGGTAATCGCGATAAGGGCAGCGAGTAGATGTTCAGTACCCAAATAATTATGTTTATTTTGCTGAGCGACAATAATCGCTTTTTCCAGAGCGCTTTTAGCGTTAGCTGAAAATGGGGAAAGCTGCGTATATGGTTTTTGGGCAGCGTTGGGCCTGAATTTAACGAGCACTTCTTCAATTTTTTGGGAATCCAAATTATAACGGGTTAAGATTTCGTTAGCCATGGAGCCTTTTTGCATAGATAAGGCCAACAACAGGTGGGTTGGCTCTACCGAGAGGTTTTTCAGGTTAGTAGCGATTTCAATGCTCTTCATCAAAACCTCTCGTAAATTGGTGGAAAAACGATCTATTATGGACATATAATTTTGACTTGGTTTAGCTTGTAATATATACTAAAAACGCTCTTAAGTCAAAGCATCTTTTTATCGAAAAAATACTATGGAAATAGCAAAAAATATCTTTAAAGCCTACGATATTCGCGGTCTGGCGGCTACGGAATTGTCTGTCGATCTGGCGTACAGTTTAGGACGAGCTTTTGTGGTTTTTTTACGCGGTAAAAATTTGCTTAAAAATGATCAAGGGCTAGTGGTTGGTAGAGATATGCGCCTGACGAGTCCTGCGCTGCAACGAGCGGTTATGCAAGGAATTTTTGACGAAGGCGTGCGGGTTCTTGATATTGGTTTGGTTTCCACTCCCTTATTTAATTTTGCGTGCGCCAACTACTCAGAACATGCTGGGGGTATTATGGTTACCGCTAGCCATAATCCGGCCGAGTATAATGGCTTCAAATTGACCTTGGGTGACGGGCTCCCTGTTGGAGAAATTTCAGGTATGACAAAAATTAGAGATATAGTGATTAATTCAAGCCATAGGTATGAGGAAAATACAGAAGCTGTCTTTGCTGCTAAGAATGTACTTGCAGATTATATACAAAAAATATTTTCTCTAGTACCGGCCAGCTCTATTGGTCCTATGAAAGTAGTTATTGATGCGGGAAACGGCATGGCTAAATTCACCTTTCCAGAAGTGTTAAAGCAGCTGCCGATCCAGGTTGAATATCTATATCTTGAACCGGATGGAAATTTTCCTAATCATGAGGCTAATCCACTCAAGGTCGATACGCTTAAAGACCTGCAAAAAAAAGTTGTCGAAACCGGATCTGATTTTGGCTTTGCCCTAGATGGTGATGCAGATAGGGTGGGATTGGTGGACGAAACCGGCGCTGTAGTCGATGCTTCTTTCGTGGGGGCTTTGGTTGGCTTAGAAGTATTACGTAACCATCCTCAGGCGCACATGTTTTATGACCTGCGATCAAGCATGATTGTGCCCGAAGTCTGGCGCGCCCACGGCGCTACCGTAGAGATGTGTAAGGTTGGTCATGCGAATATTAAAAAACTGCTCAAAGAAACCAAGGGTGCTTTTGCTAGCGAGCTTTCTTTACATCTTTATTATCACGATACATTTGATGTGGAGAGTACGGATTTGTCTCTATTATATATTTTGCAATTATTATCGCGCGAGAAAAAGCCGCTGAGCAGCCTCGTAGCTCCGTTAAAAAAATATTTTCATTCTGGTGAGATAAATTTTGAAGTAGAAGATAAGCTGGCTGCTATAGCGCGGGTAGAGGCGGCTTGTACAGATCAAGCGCAAGAAATCTCCCGTCTGGATGGTTTGTGGATGAGGTTTGATTGGGGATGGTTAAATGTCAGGCTTAGTAACACAGAACCGGTCGTGCGATTGAATTTAGAAGCGACTACGGAAGCGGTAATGAAAGAGAAAGTTGCCGAAATAACTAGCCTGATTCACGGTTAAGGCTGTATCACGATCAATCGTCGAATAAAAATATCTTCTGGCTTGCGGAGCATCGGTACTTCAAAATCAAACCACACTCTCTGAAAAGTGACGAGGTCTATTTTGTTGATTTTGTTTAAATCAGGATCTTGCAGATAAATAAACTTGTTATCAATTCCAGCCACGGCACAGTAGTGCCCGTCATCGCCGGAAAACCAGTCAACAATGACCGGAATCTTTTTATCTATATATTTTTTGATTTCCTTGATGGTTGAAAAATCTTTGTAGAAAGCGATGAAGCCAAGTTTTTTGGCAGCCGCAACCAAATTTTGAGCGGTGGTGCCTTTAGCCGGGTTGGCCTTAGAAAGTTTGGCTAATTCTGCCTCTGATTTTTTTATACCATAATATTCCAATACCATTTTGAGGCAAGCTGGTCCGCAGAGACCGGCTGATTGCAGGTAGGGTTTAACTGGGAGCATATGCTAGACGTCAAAATAATTTTTTCCTGTTCGTAAAGCTTCTAAATACTGTGGCATAGTGCCGTATAGCGGGCTAGGCAAATTACTAAGATCATACCAGTCCCAGCCTTCGCATTTATCTGGTTCTAAATTTTGTAATTCTCCACTTTTCCAGTCGGCTAATAGACCAATATTTATGTAATGTTTATTATATTTTTTAAAGTTATACAGGCTCAGAAATCGTACATTTTCTATTTCTATGCCAGCTTCTTCTCTCGTTTCTCTTTTAGCGCATTCTTCCAGAGATTCCATATATTCGACATGACCACCTGGGTTGGCGTATTCATTTTCACCGTCATCCTTCGTATTTTTTCTTTTTCCTAACAAAACTTTTCCGTCTTTAAAAACCATAACACCAATACCAACTTGTGGACGTGGATTGTTTGTTTCCATATTTTAAAGAAGAGTCTTACACCATCCCGCGCAGTTTGTTTATTCGATCTTGAATCGGAGGATGAGTAGAGAATAAGTCGGCAAGTTTTTTACCGGAAAAAGGATTGGCAAAAAAGAGGTGAGCGGTAGCTTGGCTGGCATTTCGCATCGGCATATTTTCCGCAGCGATTTTTTCTAGGGCTTTGGCTAGTCCTTCCGGATAGCGAGTTAACAGTGATCCAGAGGCATCGGCCAGGTATTCGCGGCGGCGGGAAATCGCCAGTTTGATGAGTTCTGCTACCACAGGGGATAGAATAGCTAAGACAATGCCAATAATCATAAGGATAGCCATGGCTTGTCCGCCTTCACGGTTGTTGCGGCGAGGGATAAAGCGCGCTCGTAAAAAGATGTGCGCCAAGATAGAGATAGAGCCAACCAGTACGGCTACCAAGGTCATAAACCGAATATCGTAATTTTGTACGTGAGACAACTCATGGGCGAGCACTCCTTCCAATTCTTCGTTCGTTAATTTTTCTATAGCGCCGCTGGTGACCGCGATTGAGGCTAGTTCTGGATTACGACCGGTGGCAAAAGCGTTGATGGCTTGATCGGGAATAATATAGATTTTTGGTACGGGCATGCCGCTCGTAATGCATAGATTTTCAATCATCCGATATACATATGGATTTTCTTCTTGGCTGATCGGTCTGGCTCCCGTCGAGAAGAGGGCAATCTTATCGCCTTTGAAGTATGAAACCATGGTGGTGATAAAAGAGAGAATGATGGCTAGAGTCAAACCAGTGTACTCGCCGATCCCTGAAAGAATTCCAAATACATATCCAAGCACCAATAAAATAACAATAAATATTGTGATGAGCGCGACTGACTGCCGTTTGTTGGAAGTGATTTGGGAGTACATATTTTATTTATCAAAATCTCCTCGTGCTTTTCTTTCTCCGTATCTTTTTATTGTACTTACGGATAGAACCTCGCTCTTATTTGTTTGTCTGTCTAGCTTAATTGTTAGATTTACAGGATAAGAATTATTTTCAATAAATGACCTGTTTACGTATGTATATACTGTCACATTGTTGCTTAATATTTTGGCCTTGTCATACGCTAATGTTCCAGTACTCGGAGAATTCAAGGTAATACTTTCGACAGTCCGGCCATTATTAATTGCGTGTGCAAATTCAGGTATTTCAAATTGAGCAGGATCATCTTCTAGGTTTATATCATCGGGAATTTCAATATTTAATTTTGCCCCAATCATTTCTGGTGTTTTGTCCCTATATACCATAATTATAATTTTTTAGAATTTCACCTGTACATTTTCTCGCTGGGCAGCATCAGCTTGGAAAAATTCGTATTTTTTGAAACCTAATGAGTTAGCAATAATGTTGGTAGGGAAGACTTCGATTTTTGTGTTGAAATCACGAACATTGCCATTGTAGAAGCGGCGAGAAGCTTGAATTTTATTTTCCGTATCACTGATTTCGTCTTGCAGTTGCAAGAAATTCTGACTGGCTTTTAATTCCGGATAATTTTCACTGACGGCAAATAATGTTTTTAAGGTTCCAGATAATGCATTTTCTGCCTGTTCTTTCTCTTGTAAGGTAGCGCCTGGTTTGTTACTCACAGCCATGGCCACGGTGCGGGCTTCGGTCAGCTTGACCAAAGTTTCTCGTTCGTGAGTCATGTAGCCTTTTACGGTCTCTACCAAGTTTGGAATCAAATCATAGCGGCGTTTGAGTTGCACATCAATATCGCTGAAGGCTTCGCCGACACGATTTTTGGAACGAATTAAACCATTGTAGACAGCAATAAGCCATAAAGCAATTACGGCGAGTGCTGCAAGTACTATAATCATATATTAGTTAAAAGGCCGCCCGCTTAAATGCAGGCTATTGGCTTTTTTATTACCTTAGTATATGATATAGCCATAAAAATAACAAGATTATATTCATTTTATGGCTACTTTATTAATCTTTATTGCTGTTTTGTTGGTACTCGTCGTTTCGCACGAATTTGGCCATTTTATTGCGGCTCGCAAGAGCGGTATGAAAGTATATGAATTCGGGTTTGGTTTTCCGCCACGATTATTTGGCTTGCAATCCAGAAAAGATGTAGCTGGTAAGAGAACCTGGAAATTTGTCTGGGGTAAACAGTCTCAAGATGAGAACTTTGGCACGCTATATTCATTGAATCTATTGCCGCTCGGCGGTTTTGTAAAAATAAAAGGCGAAGACGGTGAAGAGGCTGGTCCGGATAGTTTTGCCTCCCAAAAATTTTGGAAACGCGGTGTGACGCTTTTGGCCGGCGTAGCGATGAATATCGTTTTGGCATTTGTGTTTTTATCAATTGCCTTTATGCTTGGCGCGCCCCAAGCCACGGATAGTTTGCCGCCAGGCACCACAGTAAACAATGCGCATCTGGAAATTATGGAAGCTGTCGCCGGCAAGCCCGCGAGCCAGGCAGGATTGCAGACCGGCGATACGATTGTGAGCCTGGATTCTGTACAAGTTTTAACCGTAAAACAATTATTGGCATATATAGATGCGCATAAAAATGATGAAATAACCGTGGCTGTGAAGCGAGGTAGCGAGGTTATAACAAAAAATATTAAGCCCTTAGTTCATGCAGATACGGGCAAAGCTGAGATCGGTGTGGCGCTCGTAGAAGTTGGTACCGTGAAGTATCCCTGGTATAAATCCATATATTATGGATTTATCATCACTGGTTCGTATTTAAAACAAATTGTTTTATCTTTTTATTATCTAATCTCGCAACTCTTTGCTGGCGCGCCGGTCGGGGAAGCCTTGTCCGGTCCGGTGGGCATTGCGGTCATGACAGGCAAAGTGGCCAAGTTGGGCTTCAGTTATCTGCTCAATTTCATGGCCTTATTGTCTTTAAATTTAGCAGTTTTAAATGTCTTGCCAATTCCGGCGCTTGATGGTGGCAGGTTTTTATTCTTACTCATCAGCAAACTGAGGGGTAAGCCAGTAGAACAAAAATATGAACAGCTGGCGCATGGTATTGGTTTTTTTGTCTTGATAACGCTCGTCGTATTAATTACAGTTAAAGATCTAGGTAATTTCCGAGGGGTGTTTATGCATTTGTTTAATAGGTAGGACTATAATAGTTGTCATTCCGAATCCCTGTCGCAGGGGTGAGGAATCTATTCATTAAAGTAAAGATCCCTCGTCGGCTACGGCCTCGCTCGGGATGACAATGTTGGTTTATTTATGAAAGAAAAATTAGAACAATTAAAAACCGAAGCCCTATCAGCGCTGCAATCGGTGAAAGATAAAATCCAACTGGAAGAATTGGAAATAAAATTGTTGGGTCGCAAAGGCGGACAACTTACTGAACTGTTAAAAGGTTTAAAAGATTTGACTGATGATGCTAAAAAAGAAGTTGGTCAGCTGGCAAATGAAGTGAAACAAACACTAGAAACAGCCTTGGGAAAAAAGAAAAAAGAATTCGTAGCGCAAGAGATGTCAGGGCTGCTGGAGAAAGAATATATTGACGTGACACAGCCGGTATTGCCGCCGCAAACAGTCGGTCACCTCCATCCAAATACGATTGTCCAAAATGACTTGGAAGATTTTTTTACTTCCATGGGTTTTATGGTGCTTGACGGGCCGGAACTCGAGAGTGAATATTATAATTTTACGGCTTTAAATATTCCGGAAAATCATCCGGCTCGAGATATGCAGGACACTTTTTATATCAAAGACCATCCGGACTGGGTGATGCGTACCCATACGTCACCGGTAGAGGTTCGAGCCTTGCAAAAATATGGCGCGCCGCTGCGTATGGTCACGCCGGGTAAATGTTTCCGCAACGAAGCGACTGATGTTCGTCACGAACATACCTTTTATCAATTAGAAGGTATGGTGATAGATAAGGATATTAGTTTTGCTAACATGAAGGGCATATTAGAGGCAGTAGCCAAGCATTTGTATGGGCCGGAAACACAAATCAATATGCGTCCCAAATTTTATCCGTTTGTAGAGCCGGGAGTAAATCTCGAAGTAACTTGTTTTTTGTGTCACGGTAAAGGCTGTAGAGTCTGCAAACAATCCGGTTGGCTGGAGATTGGCGGAGCCGGTATGACCCACCCGAATGTCTTGCGAGAAGGAAATATTGATCCTAGTATTTATCAAGGATTTGCCTTTGGGTTTGGATTAACGCGTCTGGTAATGTTGAAGTATGGGATAGAGGATGTGCGGTTGTTAGAAAGTGGAAATTTGAAATTTTTAGAACAGTTCTAGATTTGTGAAGTATGGTTGAACGTAGATCCTCTCAAAATAGACCTGAAGAGATGAGAAGCCAAGAACGCCCTCATTTTTCTTTAGATAATCCAGAAACATGGCAAAAAGGTGATGTTATAGATTTAGGAGGCCTAAACGAGTTTAATAACTATAGAAAAAGAATATTATTGACATCCATAACAGACGTTATTAATTCTGTTTTGAAATTCTCTGGTGAACAGTATATAAAGGGGCTTGTTAGACAAGTGGAACTTTCTGTTGATGGACTACTATCCTTAACCGATACCAACATTAGGGGGCTGATATCTGATGGGATTCAAGATAACGATCTGCCTCATTTTTTTATAAATAAAATTCATGATTTGCTAATTTCTTTAGAGCAAGATAAAGAGCAGTCTTACTGTCAAGGATTTCTTTTGGTAGAGAAGGAAGTAGAGGAACGATTTTCTCATTCTCAGGATGATTTTATTGCTCAAGTACTTGACCAAGTTATAAAAAAAGTTAGAGAAGAGCCTTATAAAAAAGGTCTGTTATACTTTCGTATGTATGAAAGCCTCCCTGTTTTATTAACTGTTGACGAACAATTTGTCAACAAGCTTGAAGTGGGTGGTTTTGGGCGTATTCCGGATACAGAAAATTTTTATATTAAAATTAGGCGAGAAGCCTATAATATCCTTGAAGACGAAGAGCGGCAACGTGGGGCAGAAGGTTTGATAGCCCACCTATTAGAACACGAATATCAAGAAATTTTACACGCAGCAGATCGTCAAAATATTACTAGTCCCCATGGTGAAATGCGAGATCCTAAATATTTAGAAGTGTTAAAGGTTTTAAGAAAAAGAAGGTATTTTCATGATTTAGTAACTTAAGGCTATATGTTAATTTCATATAATTGGCTCAAAAAATACGTTAATCTTTCTGATTCCGTTACGCCCGTAGAAGTGGCGGCTCGGCTCAAGGCCAGTACGGTGGAAGTAGAAAATATTGAAGTCCAAGGAAAAAATTTGGAAAATATTGTGGTAGGTAAAATTATCTCTGTCGAAAAACATCCCAATGCTGATAAATTAAAAGTCTGCATGGTTGATGTGGGGAGTGAGAAATTACAAATTGTCTGTGGCGGTAGCAATGTAGCTCAAGAGATGCTGGTAGCGCTCGCGAAAGTTGGCGCTAAAGTAAAATGGCATGGAGAAGGGGAACTGATAGAACTCAAGCCAACCAAGATTCGTGATGTGGAATCTGCAGGCATGATCTGCGCCTCTACTGAGATTGGGCTTGCTGAATTATTTGCGCTCAAAGAAGAAAAAGAAATTTTGGATTTGACATTTACTAAAGCCAAGCCGGGAACGTCACTTGTCAAAGCGTTGGAGTTGAATGACGCTATTTTAGAAATTGATAATAAGTCGCTGAGTAATCGTCCTGATTTGTGGGGTCATTATGGCATAGCCAGAGAAGTGGCTGTCTTATTTAATAAAAATCTAAAAGAATACAAAACAGAAAAGATCAAGTCTGGCAAAGGTGTTGATTTGGTAGTTGAGGTGCAAGACAGTGTGTTGTGTCCTCGGTATATGGCCGTGGCTCTTACTGGTGTGAAAGTCGGTCCGTCGCCAGAATGGTTGAAAAAAAGTCTTACGGCGGTAGGTTTACGCAGTATTAATAATATCGTTGATATAACGAATTTCATCATGATGGATTTGGGTCAGCCGATGCATGCCTTTGATGCCCAACAATTAACAACTAACAATAAACAAATAACAATACAAGTAAGGAATGCAAAAGACGGAGAAGAGTTTGTGACGCTTGATGAACAAGTCAGAAAACTGGATTCATCAATGTTAATGATTTGTGCGGAAGATAGGTCGTTAGCTATTGCTGGTGTGATGGGCGGGCTGCATAGCGGCATCACCGATCAGACAGATACGATTGTCTTTGAGTCGGCTAATTTTGACGCGGCTGCTATTCGCAGTACTTCTGCTAAACTAGCTTTGCGCACTGACTCGTCAGCCAGGTTTGAAAAAAGTTTAGATCCAAATTTGACTGAACTTGCTTTACAAAAAGCGGTCGAGCTCGTCTTGCAAATTTGTCCCGAGGCAAAAGTGGTTAGCAAGGTAGTTGACCAGTCGAAATTCAGTCTCAAACAAGGGCCGATTCAGTTTGATGTAAAATTGTTAGAAAGAAAAGCCGGCATTGTGTTAGCTGAAAAAGAAGTGATAAAAATTTTAGAGCAATTAGGGTTTGAGGTAAAAGGCAAAAAAGATGAGTTATCAGTCAGGATTCCAAGTTGGCGCGCGACCAAAGATATTTCTATTGCCGAAGATTTAGTGGAAGAAATTATTCGCATTTATGGCTATGATAAAATTCCGGCCGTGATGCCAGTTTTTCCTATTGATCCACCTGAACAAAATAAGGTGCGCCAGTTAGAGCGACAGGTCAAGCAACTGTTGGTTTCGTCTCTGCAATATACAGAAGTGTATAATTATTCGTTTGTCAGTGGTGCGCAAATAGAAAAGATTGGAGATGCAGTAGATCAGTATATTGCCTTAGATAATCCATTGTCAAAAGAAAAGCCGTATCTTCGTCGTTGTCTGCTCTTAAACTTGTTAGAAAATTTAGAGCATAATCAGGCTGGTAGGGGCCATTTGAATTTATTTGAAATCGGTAAAGTATTTCGATCTGAAGAACCTGGTTTCAAAGTAGAGATTAATGGTGGTGCCTTATTGCCCGGTCAAGATAGCTGGTTGACAACGGTGTGCCAGGAAAAGAAAAATAGTACTGTTTTTTGGGAAGCAAGAAAGGTTGTGGAGCTGCTTGCCCAAACTATTGTGCCTAGTTTGTCTGTTGCCAGAGTTGAAACTGTTGGCGTTGGACGACATCCAGCGCGAGCAGCTAGTCTGGTTATAGAAGATAAAGTTGTCGGTTCAGTCTATGAATTACATCCGATGGTGGCTCAGAATTTTGGTTTGGAGGGACGTGTGGGAGTAGTGAAATTAAATCTCAGTCTGGCAGCTGATTGTGTCCGGGTCGAAAAGAAATATGCGACACTTTCTGAATTCCCATCTGTAGAACGCGATGTGGCTTTTGTGGTAAAGAAAAATATTTCTCACCAAGATATCGTTTCGACTTTATCTCAGGCTGATCCATTGCTTAAATCTGTAGAATTATTTGATGTATATGAAGGTGAGCGTGTCGGTGTAGAGAATAAAAGTATGGCCTATCGTTTAATTTATCAAGATTCTACGCGTACGCTTGTAACTGAAGAAGTTGAAAAAGTACATGCGAACATTATAAAAATTTTGAAAGAGAATTTTAAGGCGGAGATACGATAATTTTTTCTTGACACAATTTTTTTTGGATGAGATAATATTATCATATTAAATTAATTTTTCCCGATTTCGGTCCGCCGAAATCGAGGATCCTCGATTTTTTCAAAAATAAAATCGGGATAATCTGGAGGGAGTATGATAGAGACTTCAAAAGATATTTTATATCTCGTCATCGCGTTCTGTGTGTTATGGGTGACCGTGTTCTTATGCTGGATGTTATATTACCTGACACGGATTTTGAAAAATGCAAATCAGATCGTAGAAGAATTTCGTTCTCGGTTACAAATGCTCACCGAAGCGATTAATTATCTTAGAGATAAAGTAGAGAATATTCATGGGCTCCTCAGTATGGCTAGTGGCGGGGTAGCGGGAATGGTAAAAAGTGCGGTCACCAAAAAAGCCACTGAGTGGATAAACAGAGGTTCGGCCCGGGCTAATACCGCAGCCAAAGACGCGGTGGAAAGAGCGGTAGAGGCCACGGCAAAAAAGATGAAAAAGACTGCAAAGAAAATAAAGAAATAAGCCAATATATAAGAGAAAATCCCGATCTAATCGGGATTTTTTAGTCGTTGATTTTGTTATGGAGATAGGGTAAACTAGCGGCAGTCAATAACCAAATTTATTTGTCATTCCGACCGAAGGAACGCTTTGCGTTCTGAAGTGGAGGAATCCCTTAAACACAGTATTTGCACAGACAGAGTGTAAGGGATCCCTCGACTCGGCTAAAGCCTCACTCGGGATGACACGAAACGTATGTCCGAATTCGTCCATCTCCACAATCATTCTCATTATTCACTGCTTGATGCCTTGCCCAAAATAGACGAGCTGGTTAGTCGTGCTAAAAAATTGGGGTATACCGCTTTGGCCTTAACTGACCATGGCAACATGTATGGCGCTATTGAATTTTATGAGGCCTGCCAGAAGGACGGTATTAAACCAATTTTAGGTGTAGAAGTATATGTGACTCCGGGCAGTCATTTGGAAAAAAATCGAGATGAGAATTCGTATCATCTAGTCTTGTTGGCGCTCAATTATACGGGCTACAAAAATTTATTGAAACTAATTTCTATTTCTCAACTGGAAGGATTTACTGATAAGCCGCGAGTAGATAAGGAATTATTGCGACAATATCATGAAGGAGTGGTGGCTTTGTCCGGTTGTCTGGAAGGCGAGATTCCGTGGATTTTGCGCAAGGAAGATAATTATACCAGAGCAAAAAAAGTGGCGCTTGAGTATCAAGATATTTTTGGCAAAGAAAATTTTTATTTAGAGCTCATGGATCTGCCGGCTTTGGAAGGGCAGATGGATGTAAATACCAAGTTGATCCAAATGGCCGGGGAAACTGATTTGCAGCTCGTGGTCACTCGCGATACGCACTATTTAGAACCACAGGATGCGGAGGCGCAAGACGTCTTAACTTGTATTCGCGACGGCAAGACGCTCGAGGATGATAATCGTGTTAGTATGAGCGCGGTTGATTATTCTCTGTGTCCGGCAAAAGATATTATTAGTCGTTTCAAACATGTTCCTCAGGCCATAGAAAATACCGCAAAAATTGCGGAGCGCGTTGATCTTAAACTCGAATTAAACAAATGGCATTTCCCGGCTCTCAATATTCCGGAAGGAAAAACCGTGGATGAGTATTTGCGCGAGCAGGTATATGAAAAATTGCCTAAACGTATTGAGATGACAGAAGCCGTCAAAGCGCGCGCGGATTATGAACTTGATATTATTGCCAAGAAAGGTTATTCGCCATATTTTTTAACCGTGGCTGATTATATTAACTACGCTCGCGACAATGGGATTATGGTTACCACTCGTGGTTCGGCCGCCGGGTCCATTGTTTCCTTTGCTATGGGGATTGTCATGGATAATCCCTTGTATTTTAAGCTGCCGTTTGAGCGTTTCCTTAATCCGTTTCGTCCCAGTCCGCCTGATATTGACGGCGATTTTGCCGACGACAGGCGTGATGAAATGATTGCTTATGTAACTAAGAAATATGGCGCTGATAAGGTGGCTCAGATTATTACTTTTGGTACCATGGCCGCCCGAGGGTCGGTGCGTGATGTGGGTCGGGCGCTGGGTTATTCTTATTCTTTTTGTGATCAGATTTCCAAGTTGATTCCTTTCGGGGCGCAAGGTTTCCAGATGACGATTGCCAAAGCGTTGACCTTAGAGCCGGAACTAAAAAAATTATATGACAAGAATGCCGAAGTTAAGCGTTTGCTTGATCTGGCTCAGAAAGTAGAAGGCTGTGCACGGCATACCTCAATTCATGCGGCGGGGGTAGTGATTTCTCCAACACCACTGACGGACTTTACGCCAGTGCAACGAGAAACCGGCGGTGAGAGAACTGTGACTCAATATGAAATGCATTCGGTGGAAGCGGCTGGTGTTTTAAAAATGGATTTTTTGGGTATTCGTAACTTGTCCATTTTAGGAAACGCCATTGAGATTATTGAAAAAACTACCGGTCAAAAAATAAATGTCTACAATTTGTATCCATGGGATGATAAAAAAACCTATGAGATGTTGGCTCGCGGAGAAACCGTCGGGGTATTCCAATTATCTAGTTCAGGGATGACCAGATATTTAAAAGAACTAAAGCCAAGTTCTATTTTTGATATCATGGCCATGGTGGCCTTATTCCGTCCCGGACCAATGGATTCTATTCCCAGTTATATTGAGCGCAAACAAAATCCACAGTCCATTGAATATGAAGATCCGAGAATGAAAGATTATTTGGATCAGTCGCTGGGTCTAATTGTGTACCAAGATGATGTGCTCTTAACGGCCATCAATCTGGCTGGCTATAACTGGGAAGAAGCCGACAAATTCCGCAAAGCTATGGGTAAGAAAATCCCCGAAGAAATGGCGAAACAAAAAGAGAAATTTTATAAAGGCGCCAAAGAATTTGGTAAATTACCGCAAGAAAAAATTGACCGGTTATGGGAACGTATTGAACCGTTTGCAGCCTATGGATTTAATAAAGCGCACGCGGCCAGTTATGCGGTCGTGGCTTATGAAACCGCATATCTTAAAGCTAACTTTCCGGTGCAGTACATGACTGCAGTGCTGATTGCGGAAAGTGGCGATATTGATAAGGTGCCGGAAATTATTCATGAATGCGAGCGCATGGGGGTGCGCGTGTTGCCGCCTGATATTAATGAAAGTTTTAAAAGTTTTGCCATGATTCCTGGTAAAGATGGCGAACCTGCCCATATCCGATTTGGCCTAAACGGTATTAAAAACTTGGGTGAAAATATCGCGGAAGCAATTTATCGGGAGCGCAAAGAAAACGGTAAATTTACAGATTTACAAGATTTGCTCCGTCGTGTCAAAGATAAAGATTTGAATAAAAAATCTTTGGAAAGTTTGATCAAGTGCGGCGCGCTTGATAGTTTTGGCAATGATCGTGGGGTGCTCCTTGCTAATATTGATAACCTGTTATCATTTGTAAAACAAACTCGTGATGACTCGCAAAACACTCAGCATTCTTTGTTTAGTGGTACCACTATTGATACGGTGGCCAAACTAAAATTATCGGAAGCCCCCAAAGCCACGGAAGCGGAAAAATTAACCTGGGAAAAAGAATTGTTGGGGTTATATATCACTTCCCATCCGTTTAGTTTTTATCAAGAAGCCATGAAAGAGGCGCTCGTACCCCTCAAGGATCTGTCCAGTCAAGCCCGTAATCAATGGGTAGTCGTGGGTGGCATTATTGACTCAGCTAAAAAGAAAATTACCCGCAGCGGTAAGGCCATGATGTTTGTGAAAATTTTAGATACTACCAGTAGCTTGGAATTATTGGTTTTCCCCAAGACCTACGAAACTACGGCTGATATCTGGGTGGAGGGCAGACCGGTATGTGTGATTGGTCGTACCTCAGAAGAAGAGGGCGATGATAAATTGTTTGTAGAAAAAGCCTATGTGCTCAGCAAGGATAATATTGGTGTGCTTGCCCGACAATTAACAGTCGGAAAAAGTTATGAAACTAAAAAAGAACCACCGCAGGAAAAATTAATAGACACCTTTGATATTATTTTAAGCCAAGATCAGATAAAAAAACACGCCCAGATGCTGAAACAAATTTTAGCTAAATATCCCGGAGAGAAGAAGGTAATTTTACGAGTAGGAGAAAAGAATATAAATACTTCATTTAGTGTCTCCGGGGAGGCAGCTTTACAAGAAGAACTAGGGACGATGCTCGCTTAAGCGTCAACCTTCCAATTTGGATCAACAGTAATCTCTTTCCAAGAAGTAAATTCTTTTTTTAGCGCGTGGTGATAACTGGCGGCGGCAATCATGGCGCCATTATCCATTGCGTATTTTAGTACTGGAATTTGCACGCTGATATCTGGGAAAATTGTATTTATTTCTGTTTGCAGTGTCTTGCGGAGTTTTTTATTAGCACTAACTCCACCACCAAGAATAATTGTTTTTGGTTTATATTCTTCTGCGGCTTTGACTGTCTTGTGTATTAGCACATCAATAATAGTTTGTTCAAAACTGGCGCAAAAGTCGTTGATTGATAGTTCTTGACCAGTTTGTTTATAGCTTGCTTCCGATAGTCCATTATCTCGAAGCCAATACAGTGCCGCAGTCTTAAGACCTGAGAAACTAAAATGATAATCGCCGCTATCAAGCATGGGACGAGGGAAATGAATAGCTTTGGTATTTCCTTCTAAAGCTAATTTTGATATCTGTGGTCCGCCTGGATAGGGAAGTCCGATTAGTTTCGCGACTTTATCAAAACATTCTCCGGCGGCATCGTCTCTGGTAGAGCCGAGAATTTTATACTCACCATGATTAGTCATGAGAATTAATTCCGTATGTCCGCCACTGACGATCAGGGCGAGAGCAGGGAATTGTATTTCGGGTTGAGTAGTTGGGGCATTTTCTAATTGGGGGTTTATGACTTGAGTAGAATAAATATGTCCTTCTATATGGTTGGTGGCCACCAGCGGTATGTCCCAGGCGTATGAAAGTGTGCGGGCAGCTTCAACACCGACCAATAATCCAGTAATTAATCCTGGCCCTGCAGTTACAGCAATCACGTCTGGCTTAGGTTGATTTTCCAAAACTGCTTCAATGAGCGGCACAATTTTCTCCGCATGCATACGACCGGCGATTTCTGGTACTACACCACCATATTTTTTATGCACATCAATCTGGGAAGCGGTTTTTTCCGAGACTACAAAAAAGCCTTTATCAGAACAGTCTAATAAGGCTACAGAAGTGTCATCGCAGGATGATTCAATACCTAAGATTAGCATATCGTGTCAGAGGAGAGATTCGAACTCTCGACCTCGGGGTTATGAATCCCGTGCTCTAACCAACTGAGCTACCCTGACTTATTTGCATGCTAATGTTACTAGAATCAAGCTCGAAAGTCAATACAATTATTGACTTTAATTCAAAATTAGGTATAATATGGCTATTCTATTTGGCCTCATCGTCTAGTGGCTAGGACACCACGCTTTCAATGTGGTAACACGGGTTCGATTCCCGTTGGGGCTACAACAGCCGAATCTGTAGAAAAATGCATATCCCCGAACAGGGGATTTTGTGTTATCTTAGTCACTTTTTTATCCTCAACATAGAAGTTCATGAAGACTTTTCTGATGACATAATCAAGATCTTCCATTTTCTTAATTTTTCTTATATAGTTAGCCAAATTATCAAATAGTTCGATAAACTCTTCATAAGTTCGAGTTGCTTCTTTTTTTCCGTCGAGTTCTTTTGTAGTTTTTGCTATCAGCTTTTCGTTTTCTGCTAATTTTTCTAGAGTTTGTTTGAGATCTTCTTTAAAATCTTTGAATAATACTGGCTCATCTTTATACTGTATAAGCATTCCTTTAATCCCTACTGCTTTTTCTTTATAGTTTTTGTGCTCTTCCTGTAATGATTTTAATTTTTTTACAAGCTCTGCATCATGTTTAACTTGCTGTTTTTTCATTTGATGTAGGTAGGCCTCGTATCCTTGTTTGAAATTAATCTTATGAGAGTCTAGAAAATCATAAGCAGCTTCAAGGATTACCCTTGCTCGCACCGACTCTCCCTTATATCTACAACCTGGTGTATCGCAGCGAAAGTAAAAGATATTGTTAACTCCCTTTCGAGTTGGTCTTGAAGTTATGCCAGTTGATCGGTTACGCCCGCATGTAACACAAACAACCATGCCGCGCATTAGATTAGCTTTAACAAAGTCCCTTGATTTTACAGAATTAGCCAGTCTAAAATTTTTATGAATTCCGCTCTCCGTTGTTAAACGTTCAAATTCTTCAGGTGTTATTATTGGTTTAAAATTAAATTTTTCTGATAGATTTATTATATTACGGCCATACACCAGGACTCCTGCATAAAAAGGATCTCTGAATAAATTAGAAAAAAATTTAACATCAATTTTTACAGGTTTTGGGTCAGTATGTTTTGTTTTTACTGGGTATCCTTGCTTACCTGTCCATGTTGCAATTTCCGTTAACGAATATTTTGGATTAACAGATAACCTCATCTCAAATGCTTTTTTTAGAGTTTCCCAATTTTCTCCGTCTGGTCTAGCGTAACCGTGTTTGTCTCGATAATACCCGTGCTTTGTATGATTACCATACAACTTGCCTTCAGCACTAATTCGGTTGACGCTACGTTTCACGTTTTGTGAATGCTGATCACTAAATTGTTTTGCCTGTACAAAAGCAATGCCAAGCATCATTTTGCCGGCAGCGTCATTTTGAAAATAATAGCCATTTGCAAATTTAATATCTTTGATATCGTCTTTGTCTAACAAGTCAATTATTTCTCCTCCTTCCTTCATATTTCGTGCCAGACGGTCCGGTGCCCATGTGAGAATTGCGTTATATTTTGCATTTTCACCCTTTAAAATTTCCTTAATCATTCCTGTAAATATCGGCCTATTATCTGATAGTTTTGCAGATCGGTCTTCCAGTAAGGCTGGTTCTATTACATGAAGTTTGAACCGTTCTGCTGTTCTCTTGCATTCGTAAACTTGGTCTCCTAGAGATCGTTCTTGTTTCTTTGCTCCCTCATCCGTGCTTTGGCGTGCGTAGATAACATATCGGAGCTCAGATATATCAGTTTGCTCGGAGCCTTCTTCAAATCCAAGGAAAGTACGAATCCGCGTAACAAAATCAGCAGATTCTAAGTCAGGTGATTTTTTGTTCATATTACTCAGGGCTATTTAATTAGCGTTCATTTTTAGACAATCTAGCACACAACCTTGCCTCCAGCAAGCTAAAAAGTTGCATAAATTAGCTAAATGATATATAGTTCTCGTGCTACCTACATTAACCAGGTTTTCACCGAAAGGACGACTGTCCTCCTAATCGATTGTGATTAGAGATGGGCAGTCGTACCGCCACAATCGAGTCCTTCGGGACTTGGTTAATGTGGGTAGCCGGTCGGCTGCCTTTTTTTATTTTACAAAATTTTTATATAAATCGTATGGATGCTAGTATTTTTAACTTCAAATCAAAGATGGCCTCCCTAGAAATGGAGGGGCTTTTGGTACCGCCAGAGGCATCTCG
>CAYNEQ010000003.1:0-22533 GCA_964396295.1 uncultured Gammaproteobacteria bacterium | reverse complement strand
AGGGCATTCGCCTCCTTAGACTTTGCGCAATATACCACCGCCTGAGCCAGATGTACCGTACACTCCGGCATGCCTATTTTATGGACCGCGTCATATGCCGCGTTCGCCTGAATCATCGCCTCACTATTCGCCATACCGATATCCTCACTGGCAAAGCGAACTACCCGACGCGCAATATAGAGCGGATCAGCTCCACCCTCAAGCATCCGCGCCAGCCAATACAAGGCAGCGTTGGCATCTGAGCCGCGCATAGACTTGTGGAGCGCAGAAATCAGATTATAAAATTCTTCACCTTGTTTATCAAAAACTAGATGTGTGCGCTGCAAAGCTTCTTTGATATCCGCTGCAGAAATAATTACTGCTTTATCTTTACCACTGATAGACTTAGCTCGAAACGCTAATTCTAAACCATTAAGCGCTGTGCGCGCATCACCACCCGCTAATTCTGACAACAGTTCAATAGTTTTTTTATCTATAGCAATTTTATATTGCCCTAATCCCTTCTCTTTATCTTGTAAGGCATTATGCATTATTCTGACAATATCTTCTGCTTCTAAATATTTTAAAATAAAGACTCGCGACCGAGACAGCAGCGCGCCAATGACTTCAAAGGAAGGATTTTCGGTAGTCGCACCAATCAGCGCCACTGTGCCTTTTTCTACAAATGGCAATAAGGCATCCTGTTGCGCCTTGCTCCAGCGATGGATTTCATCAATAAATAAAATCGTGCGTTGTTGTGTTTTTTCCAGCAATTCCTTTGCGTCTTTAATCACGCTCATTAATTCTTGCTTACCGCTTGAGACGGCAGACATCAGCACAAATTTTGATTTTGTAGCTTGAGCAATAATTTGCGCGAGTGTGGTCTTCCCCACTCCCGGCGGACCCCAAAAGATAAAAGAAGAAAGCTGGTCGCTTTCAATTAATTTTCGCAGCAATTTTCCCTTACCAACAATTTCTTCCTGGCCGATAAATTCATCAAAGTTCTGCGGGCGCATCCGTTCGGCAAGCGGGGTACTTGATACTTTCTTATCTTTAGACATAGGTATGGATCTTTCTCATAAACCAATCTTTAATTTTTCTAAACGGACCTCTTGAATTTTCTATATCTATTTCCGATAGCGGTACGGCATCTTGTTTTAATTCTTCAAAAATCTGATTTAAATCGCCAACCATTTTTGGATCAGAAAAGACCACCCCAGCTTCATGGTTGATATAGAAACTGCGGGGTGTAAGATTAGCACTGCCGACCATGGCTAACTTCCTATCAATTATCACAGCCTTTCCATGATTCATGGCGCGTAAAAAATAGAACACAATACCCGCTTGAGCAGATTCACGAAAAAGCATGGCAGTCATATATCGCATGATTGGTTCATCTGTTTTCCACGGCGTAAGAATATTAATCTTTACCCCTCTCGCATGGGCTTTGGCAACCAAATCTAAAAAGTGTTTATCCGGCGCATAATACGGAGTTAATAACGTAAAACTTTCTTGAGCAGTGCTAAGCGCTTGAGTATAAAATTTTTTAAATGGAGACCGAGTAGTAACACCTATAGGTGAATGCAAAATTAATTTAACTCTATTTTTAAATCGACGCATCCTCAGTATTAATTTTGGCTGTAATAAATCTTGCACCTCTGCTTTATTGCCTCCAGCTCGAACATAGGCTCGACCAAATGCATACAGCATCGGCACAACTATTTTGCCTGTTAATCGCAAATGTAAATCCTGCCAATTAGCTGCATTCTTAGTTACGTTTACCCCGCCAATAAAGGCAATTTTTTTATCGACAATTAAAATTTTTCGATGGGTTCGGTGCCAAATTCTCCGCCACCAATTCTGCAAGACAAAACGAATACCAAACCGATGAAAAAATAAAAATTTAACCCCTGCATTTTTTAATTTATTAATGGCATCCGCAGATAGATAAAAACTGCCCATAGCATCAACTACCAGTTTTACATCAAGTCCCGCCTGGGCTTTCGCGCACAACAGATCAATAAACGGCTTCCCCACTTCATCATCTATCAACATAAAAATCTCCCAATAAATGGATTCTTTTGCCTCAAGAATTGCCGTATGCATCCCTTCCCAGGCAGCTACCGTACTTTTGTAAAATTTATAACTGAATTGCATATATTGTGCTCCTAATAAGGTAATATAACGTGCAGACACAAAAAAATCAACCGATAACATCGGAGTCTACATTCCTGTCATTCTGAACAAAATGAAGAATCCCTATCCCAACCGTCATTCTAATTACGAGCCAAAAACTCATTCACAATCCGCTCTACATCAGCGGCCGTTTCTGATCCTTCCATAAGTTGCACTCTGAGCTCTTTGGCACCATCAAAGCCATTCACATACGCTTTATAATGCTTCTTCATAATATCAAAATTTTTATGTTCTCCGAGCAGCTTTTCAAACAGATAGGTGTGCTCGATCATCACAGCAAGTTTCTCGGCAATCGATAGCTGCGGTATTTCTTTATTAAACATCCAAGGATTACCAAAAATACCGCGCCCGATCATGACGCCGTCACAGCCTGTCTCGGCAACTTTTTCTTCTGCTTCCGCTATGGTTTTAATATCACCATTGCCTAACAAAATTGTAGTTGGCGCAATTTGGTTGCGGATCTCATTGATTCTCGGCATCCATTCCCAATGCGCCGGAACCAAAGACATTTCTTTTACGGTACGCAAATGAACAGTTAAGGCAGCAATATCTGATTTTAATAGTGTTGGGATCCAAGTATCGATTTCTTCTTTTTTAAAACCAATCCGAGTTTTTACTGACACCGGCAGTTTACCTGCACCTTCTTTGGTCGCCTGAATAATCTCTTGGGCTAACGTTGGAGTTTTGATTAAGGCAGAACAAGAATTTTGATTAAGCACCTTCTTAACCGGGCAACCCATATTAATATCAATACCGTCAAAGCCAAGTTCTTGAAGCAGCAGCGCAGTTTTATAAAAATTTTCCGGTCTGGAACCAAAAACTTGAGCCACAATTGGCCGTTCAGCTTCACTATACATGAAATCTATAAGCAACTTATCTCGACCGGGAGACATCAGTCCGTCACAGGACACAAATTCTGTCCAAAGCACATCAGGTTTGCCGTACTTGGCAATAATACGTCGAAAAGCGGCGTCCGTGACATTAGCCATGGGCGCGAGGACAAAAATTGGCTTTTTTAATTGTTGCCAAAAATTAGACATAGAAGTGTAGCCCCAAGGGGAATCGAACCCCTATTACTGCCTTGAGAAGGCAATGTCCTAGCCGTTAGACGATGAGGCCATCATTGAAATTAGAAAATTAGCAATCAGTTTCTAATTTCTAGTTTCAACTTTCTTTCAAAAAGAATCTTAACACAAGAAAAACAACACAGTCAATGGTTTTTTACATACCCCGAGCCTTACGACGTGCTTCACTTTCATCCAAAATCACTTTTCTAATACGAATGCTTTTCGGCGTAATTTCCACCAGCTCATCATCCCCAATATATTCTAGCGCATCTTCCAGATCCATGACTTTTGGCGCATTAAAATGCTCACTCACACCATCGCCTTTGGAGCGCATATTTGACAACTGCTTTTCTTTACATACATTTACACTAATATCTTCACTGCGCGCATTCTGCCCAACCACTTGCCCTTTATAGACCGCCACTCCTGGACCGATAAACAATACGCCGCGATCTTGCACATTTAACAAGCCGTACAAATTACTGGTGCCGGTCTCATGAGCCACGAGAGATCCTTGATCGCGCTCGCGCCAGTTGGCTGGATCTGGTAAGTAATCATGGAAAATAGTATTGATAATGCCCAAGCCTTTAGTATCAGTCAAAAATTCCGTGCGATAACCAAACAAACCTCGGGTAGGAATAATAAATTCTAAGAATGTTATACCGTTTTCAGTTCTCATTTCTCGTAACTCACCATGACGGCCGCCTAGCTTCTGAATCACAGATCCGGAATGAATTTCCGGCACTTCAATAAACACCTGTTCATATGGGGTCATTTTTTGGCCATCAACTTCTTTAATAATTACTTGCGGACGTGAGACTTGGAACTCATACCCTTCTCGACGCAACCGTTCAATCAAAATTGCCAAATGCAATTCACCGCGACCAGAAACAATCCAATTACCCTCTGTGCCATCAGCCACTTTAAGCGCCATATCGGTTTCAAGTTCTTTAAATAAGCGATCGCGAATCTGTCTGGAAGTTGTAAATTCCCCTTCCTTGCCGGCAAATGGAGAGTTGTTAACACTAAAGGTCATCTTCACTGTCGGCTCCTCAATATGCAATAAGGGCAAAGCCACTGGATTAGTAACATCAGCCACAGTTTCACCAATATTCATCTCTGGAATTCCAGCAATAGCGACCACATCACCGGCCACTGCTTCCGGCACCTCTATTCGTTCTAAGCCTGAAAAAGTCATGAGCGCCATGACCCTGTTTTTTTTCATCACACCTTCGCGATTGATGTGCATAACATCCTGTCCGTTCTTTATACTGCCGTTATAAATTCTACCGGTCGCAATTCTACCTTTAAAATTATCACCACTAATAGTGGTAATGAGAATTTGTAACGGTGCTGCAGGATCTACTTTTGGTTCCGGAATAAATTTCAAAACGGTTTCAAAAATAGGATTGATATCAGTCATCTTTTCTAAGTCAGGCTGGAGATCAGCCTTGCCTTGTTTAGCTGACGCGTAAATCACTGGGAACTCCGCGGTCTCATCATCAGCCCCAAGCTCAACGAATAAATCAAAGGTCTTATCAAGCACCCAATTTGGTCTGGCACCCGGTTTATCAACTTTATTGATAACAACAATAATCTTATGCCCCATCTGCAAAGCTTTCTTGAGCACAAATCTGGTCTGCGGCATCGGGCCTTCTTTAGCATCCACCAGCAACAGACAGCCATCAGCAAGCTTCAACACCCGTTCCACTTCCCCACCAAAATCAGCATGGCCAGGAGTATCTATAATATTTATCTTGGTATCACCCCACTGAACTGATGCATTTTTTGAAAAAATAGTAATACCGCGTTCACGCTCCAAATCATTACTATCCATGATCGCTTCTTGAGTTACCAGCTCTTTAGCAAGCTTAGTTTTTGATTGACGCAACAAAGCATCCACTAGTGTGGTCTTACCATGGTCAACGTGAGCGATAATTGCGATATTACGGATATTCATAATTTGTAAATGGTATCTATCATCCTGAATGAAATGAAGGGTCTCTGTCTAGATTACGGAACGAACAGAGATTCTTCTCCGCCCAAGGCGGATCAGAATGACAACTAATATAGGCCTAAATCATACTCCGAAATAACGACTTTGTCAATCTTGCCTAAACCAAAACCCGCCCAAGCGCTTACGCGCCGGGCGGGTTGATTGGTTTTTCTAATAATTGCTTATTAGAATTTTTACTCCAAACTTACTGATTATAAGGTGTAACTTAATGTAGCACCTGATACTTCGTAAGAGTCTGAAGCAGAGTATGGACCAACTTCACTACCGCCTTGAGCTGGAGTGTAATAGTAGTATAAGTTGCCTGTACCCCAAGCGGATCCAGTCCAACCACTAGTACCTGCAATCTTGGCAGATAGAGTAACACTACCAGTTGATTTTTGAGTCAACATGTTAGTGGTATCAGCAGTCACAATGAATGTTCTTGTAGCACCTGGAGCAACCACAAGGTTTTCCAATAAGCTATTTTGATCATTAGCAACGCCAAATACTAAGGCTACTGGGTTGGAAGTACTACTGTTGATAGTAACAGTTGTTGTGTTAGCTAAGTAAGTACCCAAACCACCAGCTCCGTTATCTTCGTACAGTCTGAAGTCACTAATAGTGCCTCCAGTAGAACCAACGTTTCCAACTAAACCAGAAACACTGATGGAAACAGAGGTAGTAGAAAGTCTCAAATCACGTGTACCAGAATTGGTAACTGTATATTTGAAGATCTTTGCTTTACTGTCCAAAGGTAGAGTAGCACCAACTGAAGCTGAAGCGATTGTTGGATAAGCATCGTGGAATTTATAGACAGTATTTGATGCAAATCTTGTTTCACTTGAGCCACTACCAGATGCTAAGTTGTAGTTAACATCTGTTTCGTCTAAGAGACTACCAGATGCGGACCTTACTTCCATATCAGTTGTAGCATCACTCTTAACCACAAATTGAATTGGGGTATTGCGAGTCATGGTACCGGAAGAATTGGTGTTACCTTTTAAGGTAATCACTTTGTAACTATCCATTGGAATGGTAAGAGTAAGACCAGTGAAGACTACATCACCATTTACGTAGTTAGCAGTACCAAGCAAAGTATTGCCATCATACAATGATAATGAGCCAAATGTTCCTAAAGTGGAAGCAACACCAGAAAGATCTGCGTTTACTGCCTCTAAGGTCAACTTGTTCAAGACAAGATCTTCGTTGGCGGCTGCCAATTTCCATTTACCTAATTGTACACCAACCTGATCAGGACCATAAATTCTAGCAATGGTGGTACCGTCGGAAACAACGGTTACATTTAAGTTACCACTGCCGATAGTTACTGTCTGACCAACAATTGGTGCTGAGATAGAATCAGAGTTGTTACTATCTGCACCAGTGAAGCTGGCACTATACAATGAGGAAGAAACTGTACCACTTTGACCAGCAACTACATATGCTTTGAGTTGTAGGGTCTTGGTTTGATTTCTTGGAACAGTTAAGTTGAAGCTAAAGTTGTTTGAAGTACTTGCAACTGTAGCGATAGTAGTACCTAACTGAGTATTTCCGTCCCACAATGATAGGTTCTGGAAGGTATTAGCTGCACTACCAGTACTACCAAAGTTGAAGGTAACACTACTTAAGCGAACATCTTCAGAGTTACCAGCGGTACAAATATATTGACCAACTACATTTGTAGAACCAGTGGCACGTGTTACGTTACCCATGGCTGTATCTTTGTAGCAAGACAAAGATGTTGCATTTACGGTCAATTGGTTAGCAACTGTACCATCTGTATCAGAAGAAGGTAGGTTATCAGCAAAATCTATAGTAGAGAGTCTCTTAGCATAGAAATCACCGATACCTGCGGTATATTTATTACCAGAAGTAGCAGTAGAATCGACACTACCAACGACTTCTAATGTCTTGGTTTGATTAGCGGTTAAGTTAATGTAAGATGACAAAGTGAATTGTGCTCCACCAGTATATAAGGAAGCGGTAGAAGCAGCAACAGTGAGATACACTGTTCCATCAGCAGCATCACGAACAATAACATTGCCGGTCAAATTCTTAGGACCAGTGTTGGCAACTCCAAGACCCATCTTGCGAAGTTCCATGTTTTCACCGGTAGCTTTAACATCAAATTTGGCTAACACAATATTTTGTGCGCCAGCTGAGATGTTACCTGCTGGAGAATTTGCAGCTTTATTGAGAATCAAAGAACCAGAACCCATGTTGAACCAGCCATTACTACTGTAAGTATCAGTGAAGGCAGAAGGTAAAACATAGAAACCAGTAGTCTTACCTAGGAGCATTACATCATAATCGCTCTGTAAGTGGACGCGGAAATTGCGGGTTGAACCGTTTACTACGTCTACTTTTACAGTAAGATCACGACTGGTACTCTTTGGCACAACGTATGGAGCAGCTAAACTCAAAGTAACATATCGGTTACTCATTGAGGCAGTCATAGCCAATTTGTCTCCATTTGGAGCATACAAACTCCAGTTGGCCAAATCAGCATCTTGGATAGTACCTTCTACGTATAAAGTCAATTTAGCAACAGCAACGTCTTCATTGCCACTTTGTTCAGTAAATCTGAACTTAGCGACTTCCTTTTGCATGTCACCAATTTGTAAATTACCTGAAGCCGTACTAGCTGGCTGAGCATTTGAACCACCAACAGCCAAACCAGAAACAGTGGTAGATGCCAAAGAGGCATTACCATCGATGATATTCATTTGATTACCAGCGATTGGGAATGAACCGGCAACAGTACCATTACTCATAACATCACTTGCTGCAGCTACACTAAAACCAACCAAACCGCTCTGAGCAGAGCCAGAGATGTTTACGGCTACAGTCAAAGTTTCTGAGCTACCAGCACCAACCACAAGTGGATTGGAACCAAAGCTTACAGTAACTTTGTTATCTGATGTAAGAGAAGACATTACTTCACCGCGGCGGTTGCCTTGTGAATCCCAAACACTAACCCCAGTAATATTAGTATTAGAAATCAAACCAGTTTTGGTAAGAGTAATACCAGTTACTTGAGTAGCCGAACTTGCGCTAAAGTTTAATTTCAAAACTTTATTGTAAGCTGAACCATCTGCAATATTAGCTGCAGCTGGATTGTCTCCGGCTAAGGAAACCATTAAGTTACCGCCAGTTGGAGTAGAAATAGCACCGTCCTGAGTTCTGTTAGTTAAAACAGATTCCAAGGAAGTGATAGCTGAACCAACAGTTGTACCAGCGAGGTAAGAAGCAGGAACAGAGTGAACAAAGGCAGATTTAAATCTGTTTGCAGTCATACCGGTAGCGGTTACTTCACGTAACACCATACCAGAAGCTACATACCATGTTTTTCCGTCCTTACTTACGAGCATACCTTCATGAACTTTGCCAGCTACATCAGCCGCTCTATTTACATAGTGAGGCCAGAAAGCGTCAGCAACAGTCATTACTTTGTAACTTGCTCCGTATAAAGCAGCGGCGTCAGCGCCACTGATTTTAGCAAGAGTATTGCCTGGTAATACTGCATACAATTGATCAGAAGAAGGTCTCTTTACAACGTATGAACCAGCGCGATAGTTTACCGCACCTGGATGAGTATTAGGTACAGATAAGGAGTCAAAACAAGCCTGAGTAACGGTTACATAACCGCCATAGGAGTTGTTTTCATTCCAACTCTTGAATTCATCCCCAGAAGGGAAATATAAAACTTTGTTATCTTTGTTGACAGAATAGATAGCTGGTTTACCAGATACCTTAATCATGTCACCAGCATTCAATGTTGGGCAGACGGCTGCTGAAGCAATACCGGCTGGCAACAATGAAGAAACGCCGACGGCCCACAACATGGTGGTTCCGACAACGCCAACCGTAAAGATTTTTTTTACGGATTTCAATACATTAGGCATAATTAAATTAATCATATTATTTGATCTAGGGCGCCCCGCTAAATACGGGGTCGATAGATCAAATGTGTTTCTCTGACTTTACATCAGAGACTACAATGGATTTGCGAGCTGTTACCAGCCCTCGACCTTGTGCAAAGTGCCGTTTTTTAGACTATTTTTCTCTCTCCTGATTAACTAAGACTTCTCTTAATCAAACAGGAAAGAGAAAAAATATTTTTATTTGATAATAGGTTTAGGAATAATAACTGGTGTAGTGGTAATTTGAACTGTACTACTTGTGGTTGTGGTAACTACCGGCACGGGAATCGTGGTACTGGTAGACGTAGCTGAGAGGCTGGCGGTTATCGGCGCGTCCACCACTACTGCTACGACCGGCAAAATTGTCTGAACCGTCTTAAGCGCCGTATCGGTAATTTGCTCTACTTGATTTGTCGTCGCATTTACTTTTTTTAATTGATCAACCGCTTCGGTTAACTTATCCTGGGACAAGGAAATTTGTCCTTCCGTGGCTGTTTTGCCAGCCTCGGTATTAAGTTGCTGGGCAGTGTTTACCGCTGCCTGCGTCTGTTTAGAGGCAGCATCTATCTGACTGGAAATTACTTTGGCGTCACTTGGGGCTACTAGAGTCGCTTTTGCCTGAACCTTGGAAGCCATTTCGTCTTTTACTACATCGACTGCTTTATTAACTTCGGCAATATTTTGGTTTGACTCCGCCGCATCTTGGGCAGCTGACTTTAATTGCGTATTGATCACTTCTTTAACTTCTTCCTTAGATACTGAGGTATCACCTTGCAAATGCTTTTCAACTAATATTTCTGTGGCTTTTACTGCTGTATCCTGGACTAAATTTTTTACCTCGGAAACTTGGGATGATAAGTCTGTTGTCTCGGCTTGATTATTGCTTGCAAGTAAATTCACTCGAACTTCTTTTAATACACCTTTAATTTCTTGGGTACTTTGGTTAATGTCTTTGACCGCTACCGCACCAGTATTTGAACCGGTCTTTATTTCTTCTAATTTTGTATTTATAGTTTTAATCTCATCTTTTAAATCACTAACTGTCTTTACGGCAATGGCAATTTTATCTGGATTATTTTGAGAAACAATTTTTTTGGTTTCTATAGCTCGTCTTTTAGCTAATTCACCATGGAGTTTTACCACATCATTTTTGTCGCCCACCACATCCGTGACTGCAACTTGAGTTTTTTCAGCTGCGCGCTTAGCCGCATACAACCAGTCCCCAGGCAAGGCTTCATAGGAAGCGCTGACTGTTGCCGCCCAACCACCGAGACCCAATGCAAAGATCAGGACAAAGGCTACCGCCGGTCGGATCACTCGATAGACAATTGACTGAGGAAGAAAAATAGACAAACCTTGCCAAACATTCTCAGATTTAAATTTTTTATGTTCAACATTTTCTGAAACAGTATTTTTAATTTGAGACAACAAAAGCTCGCGGTTTTTTTGCAACCACAATTCGCTCGGCTTCACTTCAGCCTGTTTCAAAGATTTCAATTGTCCGATTAATTCCTTTGACATATTGCTATCCATGTTTCTTATTCAGCGGCTAATAGATCTTTTAATTTTTTTAAACCGCGATGCAATGTGACGCGAACCGCGATCTGGCCCTTGCCAGTAATTTCCGCAATTTCGCTAATTTCTAGCTCATCTACATACCTGAGCGTTACCACTTCTCGATATTCTTGTTTTAATTTCTGCAGCGCTGCGGTAATTCTTTGTACCTCAATCTTGTCTCCAATTTTATTTTCAAAATCTTTTTCTAAACCTTCTTCCTCATCCATTTCATTTTCCAAAATCTCTTCAGAGGAAATAGTCTTTTTAAGCTTAGTCTTTGACCTATACAAATCTATAACTGCATTGCGCGCCAAGCGATACAAAAGGCCACTGAAACTTTCAATATTTTTTTTCTCCTGTATATAACGCCAGGCTTTTAAAAAAACTTCTGAAGTAATATCTTCCGCCTCCTCTCGATTAGCCACTTTAAAAAAAACAAAGCTATAGATTCGTTTGACATAGATATCATATAACTTTGCGAAGGCCTCAGGATCTTCCTTAACTCGTAATTTGAACAGGAGGATTTTTTCCGAAATTTTAGGCGTAGACATTATAGTAGACGTAAGAATAAGAATAATGTTACAGTTTGTCGGATTAGGCCCAATTTAATATAATTTCGATGAAAAGATAATAGCAAAATAAGGGGTAAAAGTCAAATAGAATAGGCCTGAAAATTTAGGCACTTGCAGCCCAACAGGATTGGACTTTTACAAAAAAAGACTATGCTTGCATTTTTAAATGCAGAATAAAATTCAATTGTATAATCTAGTGTATACAAAAATTTCATATTTTAAACAATCAACAAAATCACAGAAATTAGAGAAATAAATCAATATTTGTATACACTAGTGTATACAAATATATCTTAAATTAACCCTTCCACAAGCTAATTATTGACAAATTTCACAAAATATGCTATATTTGTCTATACTAATCTATACAAAACATGTACAGTATGGCCGAATCTGAAAATGAAAAACAAAAAGAAGTGATCAGAGTTTCTATTTCCGAAGCTGCCAAACTCTTCGGCGTAAATGCCCAAACAATCCGTCGGGCTATCGCGGCTAAAGAAGTTATTTACATTGTCGTGGCCGGACGGTATAAACTGAATTTTGAAAGTCTGGTAAAATGGTCACAGCGTCACACGACCATAAAAAATAAATTAGAAAATAAAGGTATCGGGCAATTTATTGGTCACTGGAAAATCAAGAATCCACTCTACTCCCCTAACCCCAAAATCGTAGCTCCCAAAGAAGATTCAGCTGCAAAGGAGTCCTCTGAAAACCAGTCCTAAAACCCTCTCATAGACAGAGGGTTTTAGTTATACAATGGTTTGTTAAAACTATATAAAGGTTGTATACTAACTGTTGATATATTCTTTATTATGATCGGTTTTTTAAAGAAGCATTACCATCTTAAATATCACGGCGTGTACCAGCACGCAAAAAAATTATTTGCCTTCGATCTCATACTTCTATTTACGGCCATTGTCATGTTTGGCGCCAGTATTTTTTTCTTTCTCTGGAAACCTGGACTAACTGATTTAATCGATCTATCTGTATCCATAGGTCAAGAAAGAATCCGCAGCGGTGAGCCAGTGAGCATGACTGTCAATTTTACCAACCGTAGCAAACAGACACTAAAGGAAGTTTCCTTGGGAATAAAACTCCCCGGAGGATTTATCGTAAATCGAGAAAAAACTCCTCTAGAAATTTTTTCTGACAGTTCTATTTTTTCAAAAGTGAAAGAAATCGCTCCCGGCGCTTCTGGACATGTTGAACTCTCGGGGCAACTCTGGCTTGAGCCAAAAAAAGAAGAACGAATCATCGCCAATCTGTCTTATCGACCGGATAACAAATCAAATCGTGAACAAAAACTTTCCTCCCTCCTTGCCAACTTATCGGACAGCGTTCTGACCAGCGATCTAGAGTTCCCCAGCTCAACATTGGCAAACTCAATAATTAAATTTTCCTATACCTTAACCAATACCAGTAATCAAATAATCGAGCATATCAATATTACCAATTCATGGGATAAAAAAATATTCACTGATACAGATAGCAGTAATATCTCTCTAGCAGCTGGCGCCTCAAAAAAAATTGAAGGCACAATCACCTCGCCCAGCAAATCTGGCGAGTATATTTTTTCCATCACCCCAGAAGTCCTGATTAACAACCGGTTAATTCCTCAATCTCCGAGCAACCAAAAATTCACTGTTTTAACTCCAGACGTAATCTCGAGCGTAAAATTATCTCAACCAATCTCATATGGAGAACCTGGACAAGTTATTCCTATAGAGCTGCGTTGGGAAAGCAGAAGTAATTTTGCCTTGCAGAACTTATCCTTACATCTGACATCAAATATAGCTGGTGTGGTTGACTGGAAAAAAACCGCTCTGGAAAACCATGCCCCAGCTGAAAATAACGGGATATTTTTTGACGGCAATTCCCGGACCAGCCTCAGCTCTGGCTCTGCCCACAACCCAGATACCTTTACCGTAAACATATATCTGCTAAAAACATTTAATACAGCTTCGATAGAGAAGCCAGTACTAGAAATATACCCAGTCATTAAAGCCGGTTCGGCCAAAATTCCCGAACAACAATTTAGCCAAAGAGGATCTGGCGCAGGTTTTCCTTTAGCGACAGAACTTAAATTTACTAACATAGAAGCTCGATATTACACACCTGAAGGAGATCAGCTCGGCCGCGGGCCACTACCACCGCAAGTTGGTAAAACCACCAAATACTGGATCTTTGTTAAGCTTAGCAACTCATCAAACATTATAAATGATGTCGTGTTTAAAACATCCCTACCGGCAGGCATTGAATTCACCGGCAAACAAAGCACCACCATTGGCCCGCAATTAAAATATAATGCGAGTGACCGAAGTGTTAGCTGGCAATATTATACGCTGCCGGCTAATAGCCAAACCGGCTTGTATTTTGAAGTCGCCGTCACGCCTGATAGCAGCCAAATCGGACAAAATATTCGGCTAACCAATGGCATGAGCCTATCTGCGACCGATGAATTTGTTGGTAAAAAATTTAATCTTGCTTATCCAGCTATCAGCAATACCTTAAACCGTAATGATGGCGGATCTGAAATGGGCTCAAAAGTAACTCCATAAATTTAAATCGTAAACAAAAAATCACCTGTGATATGGTGATTTTTTGTTCGTCGAGAATAAATTTCTATTTCAAAAATCCAAACACACTCTGTACGGTAAACCAAATGAAAGTTATAAACACTGGCACGCCTAAAAGCCAAAAATGATGTAATTGATAATTGTCCTGCTCTATAATTCTTTTCCTTGCTTCCCAACAGACAAAGACCAGAAGAATTGCTTCCACACCAATAATTAACCCGCCCGCAATGCTTAGATTCGTAATAAACTGCCGTAGACCGGCAATAAAAAGCATGATAGGAACCACAATTACCAGCAGCTCTGCTAATCGTTTGCTGAATTTATTATCCCAAACTAAATTTTGTTTCAAAGCAATACCAGAACCAATAAAACCTGTACTCATAGCCAACACGGCAAAAATATTTGCTATCACCAATACTCCCTCCCCAAATTTTTCTCCCAAGCCAATCGTTGCAATCTCGGTTGTCTGTAAACCAGTTGCTCCAACCACAGCGATAGCAAAGAGTACATAGACCGCCACAGGAATAAGCGAACCAATTACTAACGCTTTTTTAAAACTTTTTTGATCTTGCGGCAATAAAGCGTGCGCCTCGATAATTGCCGGCGTACCGTTTAAAGCAAAAAGGATAACTCCGTACGGCAAAAATAATTGTGCCAAATTGGTATAAGCAAGACTCATTGGATCAAAATCCCGCAAGATGTACATAGACAAACCACAAATGACGGCGATCACTATAAGGCTTAAAATTTTCTCTACCCACCGAATAGTCTGGAGACCTCGCCAAATGATAAAACTGCCAATTCCCCAAAAAATCACACTCCAGACCATTGGCTGGCCGCCAAACAAGGCGGCTAGCGCCTGCCCCTCGCCGATTATATAGGCCAACAAGGCCCCATATGAGCCAAAAACGATCAAGATATTGATCAGATACTTTGGCCCACGTCCTAGGTACTTTCCCACGAGTCCCGGGATCTGCAGCGGCTCCCGTGCCCGTACGGCAATTTCTCCGAGCATAAGGTTTAAGGCCAGCATGATTAAGCCAAAACCAAGGATATACAAAATACCAATCTTAAGTCCTACCTGGGCCACGACATACGGAATACCTAAAATGCCGGCGCCAATCGTCATGCCGGTAATCATAAAGACCGCATCAACTACGGATACGGATTTTTTATAGACCCCTTGATGCAAAACTATTTTTGTATCTTCTATCTGATGGTGCATGACTACATTATACCATAAAAAATATCTTGCTAAAGCACATTGACAATTGAATAATTATATGATATATTCGGCTGTTGATTTGTTCTTTTTATTTTTTGCCGAGGAGAAGAAAGTATAAAAACTTATATTTTCTTCTCCTCGGCAAAGCACATTCTGTGTTAGCCAACCCCCAACCCCGAACCAGGATAACATCATGGCTCGCAAACATCGACGTATACCACCACATATCCCCCAAACCCCAAGCATCGAGGACGCCAAGAAGGCGCTGACAAAGGCATTCGACGCGAACCTGCCAGGCCTGATGGCGCAGCTGCGCCCTGAGCTGGGCGCGATCGTCGATCAACACCTTGCCATGCAGACGCCAGAGCAGGCCATCGCGGCCTGCCGCGACACCATCTCGGCCCTCAACTCGGACGACGCCCACACCGGCAACATCATGGCTCGCACCATGGGCAGCCTGCAGAAGGCGCGTCGCCGGTCGATGGAGGAGGCCGGGGCCTGCGTGGATCGCGGCGACCGCAAGGGTGCGCAGAAGCACCTGAAAGACGTCGAGGAGCTCGAGAGGATCATCGACGCCATCGACCTGGGCAAGCTCACCAGCCTGCTCGTCGGCGCGGCCAAGAAGGTGAACGGCATCAAGGTCGAGGGGGTCAGCGGCACGTTCCCGATCTCCGGCGCGATTGTCGGGAAGTACGTGTACAGGAACCGTCAGTTCATGTACATGGGCTGACAGATCTGGCAACACCTCTTCCGTACGGGGAAGAGAAGAACAAGACCGACACGCAGTGAGGGCGGGTTGGAAGGAGGATTCGCCGACGCGGTCGTACACGCGTCGGCACGATTCCAGTGTTTATCAGAAATGGTAGATAGCGGAATTCACACTTCTTATAAAGGTTCAATTAAATTTTGCGTATTAGGGACTGGAAAACTCCAGAGGTTTAATGGTTGCCAAAAATAATCTACATTGGAAAAGCTTGAGGATGACATATTTTGCAGATCTATAATCAGCTGAGGCAAATCTGCAGAAGCACTCTCCATACCCATATACAAATTACTAAAATTTACAGCATCCAGACTTACTCGGCCAGGTCCAGATTTAATACCTTTGGTATTATTAGTTTTTACTGTAGCGCCTATACTGGTACGAAAAATTTGTACAGTAGAGTTATTAGCCTGGATAAAATTAGCCTCACTATCAAGCAAAATAGAATTATTAATTTCTATAGTTGAATCGTTTGCCAGAATCATGCCATTTAAATTTTCTGGCCGGCCATTAAGCCGATTACCTTGGACAAAATTTACATAATTAAAAGTTGAATGAGAATTATATAAACGAATATTTCCCCAATTTACTGAAGCTGGGTAAGGTAAAAAATTTATTGGTTTTTCCATTACACCATCTGCTTGTATCGATCCTCGCACTTCCATAATGCCGTACAGTGGTAAGTAGATTGAGGCGCCAGGATTAATATGGAGTGTTGAAGAAGCAAAGACAGTCAAAACATTTAGTAATAAATTTTCCGATTCACCAATAGATACTTCAGGCTCGGTAATAATTACAGATTCCAAGAACGGCATATTCAGTGTATTATTTCTATATTGTATTCCGGCCAGACTAGGCCATCTATCTTTTATAAGTAAAGGCCCGTTAGTATTAGTGAAATTTTCAACTGAAGAATCAACTACAGATAAGTTACTATTTTCTGACTGGATGGCTTGATCACCATTTTTAAAGCTAGTATTTACAATACTCGTCGTGGCATTTTTCTCAAAAAAAGTTAACGGACCATTATCCGAAAAATCTGAGTTAGAAATAATCAGACTAGTATTTTCCGCTCGAATGGCTTGGCTCACTGGCAGCGCATTGGGCGGCACCACAAAACTCTTCCCCGCGAACCGAAAAATTGCCTGGTCTATAATTCCCGTAGAGCTAGGGCGAAACCATAACCCTTGCCAATCTTGAGGCGAGCTCGTGGGCGAAACCCAAGAACCTATAACTGCATTTTCTAGATTACTTCCCACATTTACATCTCTACCGGAAGTAAAAATAATTTTCTCTTGTGTGGAACCAAGCGCCTGCAAACTTCCAAAAATATCAATTTTTGCAGCAGAATAATAACTTTTTATTATTACCCCAGGCTCGATAATTAAAGTCTTACCTGTCGGCACCGCATATGACTGCAAAATATACGGATTGTTTTCTTTAGTTAAGGTACGGACTCCATCATCTTGATTGCCACTTAATGTAATAAAACCAAAGTTAGATCGTTTTGGCGAGCCATAAATAAGGCCACCATTAAAGGTTCGACCGGTTTCACGAAAACCTTGATTACTTTGCCAGTTAAGCGGATCACTGCCATTACCAAGCGGATTTATTCTTTCCATTGATTTATACAAAACTGCATCACCAGCAAACCAGCCGGCACTGGCATTTGCCTCATCAGCTTTTTCTCCAGATGGTTTAAATAATTCTAGTTTTGCCCCTGCATTATTTAACCCACCAGTCACACTAAAAATTATATCAGCGCCAATCTCTTTAACTGCATCATCAGAGGTTCTTTCTAATAGGAAATACCCCTTAGCCGGAATAATCTTATTATTAATTTTTGAAATACTAATTTGTTTTCCAGAAACAAAGACTTTCCAGCCAGTAAAATCAATCGGCTGATCAGTGTTATTATATAATTCAAACCATTCATCATTTGGATAACTGGCAGACGTACCAGCCCAAGCTACCTCATTTATTACCACTTCCCCACTCCAATTAACAAAAACTGGAGATGAAGTTTGACTCCAATTCGAGACATTGCCAACCGCATCGGTAGCTCTAGCTCTAAAATAATAGGCCTGGCCATGTGTACCGAAAAAATTAATGGTCGTACTGGACGTTCTAGTTACTATTGTTTGCCAATCGCTAGTACTACTCATCGAGACTTGCAGATTAAAATAGATCGGCAGCGAAACATCAGAGCTACTTAAATTAATGAGAATATTAGTCGAACTTGGTCCGGATTGATTGACAAAACTCAGAACTGGCACTGACGGCGGAGCCATATCAACAACTACCGGAACCGTAGTTGTAGTTGAGGTTGTTGAAGTTTGATTAGTCGTTACGGTCGTAGTTGCTACTACCGTGGTGGTTGGCATCTCTATGGTAGAGGAAGAAAAAATCGTAGTTGAAACCGTAACAGTACTTGAAGCGACCTGTTCTATTGTTGAACTAGGAACAATAGGAACAGAGGTGGTCGGTGCCAAACTGTTTGGAACAGCCTGGATTATTGGCGCAGTCTGAACAATTGGCATTGAAATAGATCCGCTCGGACCATTGCCAACATATATATTTTTTTGCGCTGGGGACGGTGTAGCAGGTACAGGATTTTTTATAATTTCAGGCGCAGTAGGTGCAACTGGAGTTGAGATCTGAGGACTGTTGACCTGCTGAGGGGCTTGTGCAGTTGCATAAATTTTTTCACCTAACACTATCCCAGGTTTGGAAAGAAACTGACCTTCGACTGCTGCCACTGGAGCAGCATTAACATTGCTATTGGCTAATTGCGGCGAATTCTGACTCACTGCTTGATTATTATTTAAGCCTAATTTTGTCTTGGCAGAATCTAAAATATTATTTAGATTGTTGGACAAGCCTAAAGCTATAGCTTGTGAAGTGTTTTTCAAAGAATCGGCAATACTATCAAGAGAATTATACATTGCCTTACAAGTACTTTCAGAAATGCCGCAGGCCTTAAGAACTGTTCTTTTGGGAAACTGCTCTAACGCTGTCAGGAAAGAATCATTACTATCTGGCACGATTGGTTCCAATAATTCCGGGTGTTGTCTGTATTTTTCAACTTCATCATAGAACAAATTAATTACACTGGCTCGAGTTAGGACTGCTTCTGGGAAGAGATGATCGCGATAGGACGGGAGGACAAAAATATCTTCTTTGGTTGAATAGTTTGTGCTGTGGCCTGTATTATTTAAAACTGCTAAAAATATGCCGCCTTTAAAGAGAAAGGTTTTAATTGTTCCATTATTAAATCCTACCTTCCTTATTTCTAATGAAACGATTTCTGGATTCTGAAACTCTTCATTGCTTATAGTATCTTCAGAGAAAAAATTCTGGTTAACATAGGTAGCAACATCCTTTATCGCCTGGCTTACTGAACTTATTTTTTTAAAATTTGTCTTATTTTTTAATAAAGTTTCTGCAGTATTTAATTCGCTTGCATCAGTCTGTGCTTTAGAGAACGTTTCATACGGTGAGCCAGGATCACCCTCTATACCTGGATGTGAGTCATCGCGCACATGGTCTGGCACCGTAGCATCTTCTACTAAGTGCAAAACATGGCCCAAGGCAATAAACGCAGATTTTTTATCTCCATCTATATACGACTTTATCGCCTTTTGCCAGGTTTGATTTCCATATTGCCTGCCATACGCCGCCTGGTAATCTTGGTTAGTGACCCAATCAATAGAGGCAAGGGAATGACGCGGCGCAATGTCACCACCTAGCTTATACCCTTCTTCGGGTGATAAACGACCCAAATGTTTACCAGACCACCCCACGCCGTGAACTGGGTCATAAAAATGATTTATCCACCTTGCCGGTTCATCTTCTTCCATCGCGCCTTGCTTAAGCCATTGGATCTCATTAGCAGAGAGCGTACGACTACTTTGAGAATTTCTGCCATTAAAAAATTGAGCTATTTCATAGGTCAACGACGGATGCGTAGAATGCTGGTCATAGGCCAACACTGGTTGCAATAAAAATAAAACCAATAATAAAAACAAAGCCCCTCCTTTGATCATATTATTATGTGTTAATTATAATAAAAATATTTTCCAAATTTTTGCATATGGATTTAAAATAAAAACGATAGAATGGGCCTGCACTTCATCTCCATCTTTAAATCTTATAAAGAAATAGGCGCTCTCTTTATTATCCATGGAATTATTAGTTTCTTTTTCTAAAGTAGCAGAAAATTGAGTTTTTAATAATGCCAGGTCATCAATAGATTTTTCTTTTTTTAGAAATTCTAACTCTTTTTCCCTTTTCTCAGGAACAATATAATTACTTGCCAAATCAACATCTCCTTTTTTCAGGGCATCCAAAAATAAGCCCCAAGTTTCTTCCGGAGTTCTACCGCCATATGTATCTTCTCTGTACGGCTTACTCAAAGCCATTTGAAATTCCTCGGTTTTCTTTTCCCATCTATATCCATTCCAAGCAGAGTAGGCGGCCGAGCCAACCCACCAAACTAAAATAAGCAGGCCAATGCCTGCACAAACATAAAAAATAACTTTTTTAATTCCCTCCATAAAATTAAAAAGTAAATAATTTAACAACTATAGTATACTACTATTTTTTTGTAAACACAAAATCAAAACTCACCTACACTATTCCCCATTCTTTCTTCAACATCTCAATTCCCTTTTCCAGAGAAATTGTCGGCTCCCAGCCAAGTAATTTTTTGGCTTTTGAATAATCAGCATGTGTCACTTGCATTTCACCAGGCAGTGTGGGCACATTCACGGTTGGACCACCGATCAAGGCGGCGAGTTCATTTACCGATACCGGATGACTATTGCCAATGTTTAGCACTTCGCCTTTACCGACCGTATCTTTGGTCATTGCCAAGATATTTGCCCGAACCACATCATCTACATGGGTGAAATCCCGCTTCATCTCTCCATCGCCTCTAATGGTCAACGGCTGGCCTTGGGTGCGTTGTTTGAGGAATTTACCGATTACCAGGGCATAGGCCCCGTCTGGGTCAAGGTAGGGGCCATAAACGTTAAAATAGCAGAGGGATACCGTTTCTACGCCATATAAATCGGCAAACAGGCGGCAATACTCCTCCCCGATCAGTTTATGGAGCGCATACGGACTTAACGGCTTTTTCAAGGCTCCGTCTTCGGTAAATGGCAATTTTGGTTGATGGCCATAGGCGGAGGAAGAGGTGGCAAAGACCACACGTTTTATCTTATTATCCCGCGCAGCTAACAACACGTTGAGCGTGCCGTCTACATTGGTCTGGTGGGTTTCAAGCGGATGTTCGACAGAAAATAATACCCGAGGCAGAGCTGCCAGATGAAAAATACCATCAAAACCCTGGACGCAGACTTTTTGCAAATCCTCAAGATTGCGAATATCGCCTTCAACATACATAGCGCCAGCCTGAATTCTGTCAGGTTTTTTGCCGGCTGCATAGTTATCAAACACAACTACCGTATGGCCGTCAGCCAATAATTTTTTAGTGATATTTGTACCGATAAATCCAGCGCCGCCAGTAATAAGATATTTAGCCATAAAAATTTATTTTTTATTTCCCATAAATGGAGAGCCAACCGCAATTACACTATATCCTTTTTTCACTAAAGCTTCAAACTGATCCTGTATCATTCTTCTGCCATCCATAACAAGATACGGAGATGGACATGTTGTGGTTATTTTTTCCGCAAGCAATCGAAACTGTGGCCAGTCTGTCAAAATCAAACATCCATGACTATCACGCAACGCATCCTCTTCGCTTCCACAATAAACAATTTTTTCGTATCGAGAATCGTTGCGGGGTAAAAAGGTTTTAAACATGTCTAAGGCTACCGGATCATATACTTTTATCCGCTCAACACCGTCTTCGAGTAAATGGCTGACGATATCAAATGCTGGTGAATTCCTTACATCGTTTGTATCTTTTTTAAAGGCCACACCCAAAATTGCCACTGTCTTTCCGGTCCAAGAAAATCCAGCCTCTTTTTGAGCGCGACTATAAAAATAATCGCGTTGAAATTTATTTTCTTCGAGCGTCAGACGCACTTGGTGCGCCGTACCACCCGCTTCTTCAAGTTGGTGCGCCAGGGAAGCCGCATCTTTAATAAAACAACTGCCGCCGGCATACACGCTATCATAAAAACCCCAGCCGCCGATACGTTCGTCACCCATTAATATTTTACGAACATTTTCAAATTGAATATTATCGAATAATTCACATACCCGACCCACTACTCCAAACGTATTTGCCAACCGACTAAACAACAGGTAGTTAGCCAAGAGCTTACTAGCTGCGGCTTCGTACGGATTTACCTCTATATATTTAACTGCCACCGAATTGACGAAGCGTGCGTACATGTCACGCATAATTTTAAAATCCTCTTCTTGTTCAGCGCCTATCACTATCCGGTCGGGGCGAATCGAGCCCTCCACCGCTTTACCTTCTACAAGAAACTCAGGATTAGAAACAACTCCAAAATTAATTACCCCATAGGACTTCAATACCTTTTCGGTTTCATTAATCATTCGGATAGGTACGGTACTTTTATTTACCACAAGCACATATTGGCTCTGGGTACCATTGTTTCGTTTAACCAGATGTTCTCCTAACTTATGAGCGGCTTCAAAATAATAGGTAAGATCAGAACTACCCTCACTACCCGGCTTTTCC
>CAYNEQ010000002.1:0-23159 GCA_964396295.1 uncultured Gammaproteobacteria bacterium | reverse complement strand
AGCTAATATAAGCGACTTTACAAATTTATACAAACTTCGCACCTGCTGATTTGGCAGCTGCCTAACAAATCTCACTGTATTATACAAACCCATTTCCTTTGCCAACCTCATCAAATTTTTCCTTTCTGGGCCATCCCCTATCAGAACTAAAACGGCATTTGTTTTTTTCGATCGCTTTAAATACATTTTCCAAGCGTATAAAATATCATATAGACCTTTTTCTTTTACCATTCTATTCACGACCAAATATATCTCACAGCCTTCTAAACCTAATTCACTAATAATAGCACTTGAACTTGATTCAGCGGGCATTGCTATAGCCGGTGTCAAAATTTGCATTTTTGAGCCGGGTACACCTAAATCTGCCAATAATCCGGCAGAATAGTGAGTGACCGGCAGGAACATATCTACTCCGGCAATATTTTCCTTAATGATTTCATCAATTTTTTTTCGCCAATACGCCGGAGCAGCTCTTAATCCGTGCCGATAATTATATTCAAACCGTCCAAAACTATTATCCCACACTGTTGTTACTACTTTTAATTTTTTATTCAATAACTTGCCCCTTACCGCCTGGGTGGTATAAAAATAATATACTTCTGCCGTGTGAGCAATATCGTAATTAACCATTATTCTGTCTAAGCCCATCATTTTTTGAAAAATACCAAAGCCGTACTTATAAAAATTATTAACTACGATATTATCGGTAGTCGTAACCAGTTTTTGTACTGGAAAATGTAAATTAGAAGTATTATATAAATTTTTTTTACTACAAAAAGCACTTACCGCAAAAGAATTGCCTAAGCTATTCCACAGACTCCCCTCCCATTCATTTAAACTATCCCCGCGCACCAAAGCAATTTTAGTTTTCTCTATAGCCATATTTTTTAATTTTCCAAACACGCCAATAAAGATTTAGGTAATAAAAAAATTGTTGTAACCCAATATTAATTCCGGAGAGACTTCTCCAGAGGCCGTTCTTAAGCTGAGCAAGCAAGGTTTTTAAGGGATAAAAAATAATATAAAAAAGCATATGTTTTTTTACAGAGTGAGTATACTGAACCCAACTATCAGGCGTCGTGTTAAAGCATTCGTACCTAACCATTTGAGGAAAAAAATAACGCGCGTGGATCGGTACCCATTTTTTTGCTTTTCTTAAAAAATTTTTCCAACTCAAATTGTTATAGGCAGGTCGGTGGTGCAGAATAAAATCGGTTGTTTGGACAGACCCTTTTACGCGGCCGATCTCCTGTGGTATGCCGATAAATGAAAAATTTTTTTTTCTAAATAGACACATCTTTTGCACGCCGGCAATATAATGCGGTTTTTTTTCATCCCACATCTCCCACTTAAAAAGAAAAGCATCCTGTTCCGGCGGGGCAGAATCTACTGCACCACGAACACTCCTATGATCTTTCGTATCAAGATACTCATCGGCGTCGATCTGTAAGATCCAATCACCTTTTGCCTGATTGAGCGCGAAAGATCGATGTGGCTCTGCTATACCTATATGAGGCAGGGTAAAAATCTTTTGTGTATATTTTTTAGCAATCTCCAGAGTTTTATCCTTACATTCCCCATCATGGATAATAATAATCTCGTCAACAAGACCCTTAATACTCTCTAAGCACGTTTGAATGACTTGTTCTTCATTATAGACGACTAGACATGCCGAGATTATATTTTTTTTATTTGGCATAGGAAAGCCACTTGTGTGCTATAAAATCTCTGACCCTAAAATAAAAGCGGTGTGGCCATAGGGCCAATAGGTTAATTTTTTCTAAAAAAGATAGATTGCCGAAATCCCAGCGCAATCGTAATGCATAATCTTTGCGATAATTTAAGATATCATTTTCATTGGGATCGTATTCAATTTTAGCATATTCATTAGCAAAAGACAAGCTTTCTGCATCACCTTTATTGCCTAATTTTTCTATCAAAAATTTCTCAATTTGCGCGGTTATACTGTGCGGCTTATTCATTACTAATACTTGTTCATGCGCCGCCTGGGAAATTTTTCTATATTCTTGAGGATTGTTATATAAATATAAAATAGCCTTAGCTACGGTTATTGGCGTATTGGCAACAATGCCGCTTTTCATATGGATTACCTGTTCTAATTGGCCATTATCTTTTTTTGGAGTCGAATTTACAATTACGGGTTTAGACCAAAACATAGCCTCATTAATTGTATTGCCGTTACATTCACCGATTTTAGAGCTGTGAGCCAATACGTCAATTGCTTGATAGAATAAATGCAATTGGTGTTGGTCACTTGTTTCGGGGATCAAACAAAAAGATTTTTTATATTTACTTTTTTCTATACAACGCACACGCGAAGGAGGACAGCCGATGATAATTATTTTTATTTTTAAATTATCTTTTAGTAAAAAAGGTGCCATCTCAATAATTAGATCACTCCATTTTTCCAAAGCCGGTCTACCTACCTTACCTATTACAAAATCATCGGGCTCTATACCCAAATTCTTTTTATAGTTTACAATTTCTTCGTTACTGGCTTTATAGACATCAAACTCATCCTTATCAACCATGTTATACAGAACTTTTTGTTTGTGAGAGTTAAAATTTCCTTTCGATGCAGGGAGATATCTTTCATTCAGATGCATCATACTTTGCAAAAAAGAGCAGTCCATAATGCCAGTCATGGTCGGATCATATTTTCCAAAAACATTCTTTTCTATAACGATCAAATCAGGATTGTATTTTTTAGCTTCACTTAAAATTTGGGTCTCCAAAGGAACATGCCCACCCGAACGATGGATGTGAATAACATCAATTTTATTTTCCTTAATAAAATTTATAATTTTATCAATTTCGCCGTTCGTCACTAGATACGGCACGCCCATCTCGGTCAATTTTTGCTCCAATGGTCCTCCCGATCTATAGGCAATCACGGATACGTTAAAAATATCTTTACGTAAATATTTTACAAAAGTAACCATATTACGCTGTCCTCCAGCGTAACCTAAAGATGAGTGCATTTCTAAGATATTAATCCTCATATTTAATAACAATTGCAAATTAATTTTTGATATACTTTTGCAACCATAACTCAAGCATCAATAAAGACCATAGATGATTACTGTAATCAGCTCTATTGTTTAAATGATCAGACCATAATCTCTTAATTGTCTCAATCGAAAACACTTCAGTGATAATAGAGTCTGGAGAGAGAATACTGGTCTCAACTATCTGCCTGAGATCTGATTTTATTATCTTTTCCAACGGAATGCTGAATCCAATTTTTTTTCTATCAATAATTTCTTTTGGAATTTTATTTTCTACCACTTCCTTCCATAACCACTTTGTCTGACCCCCTTTTATTTTTAATGAACCTGGAATGCGCTGTGCCCATTCAACCAGTCTATGATCGAGAAATGGTGGCCGCAACTCCACCGCGCTGGCCATAGTAGCAATATCTGTTTTGGTGAGATACCCATCTGCTAACCTGCCTCGAAAATCAGCCATCATGGCATTATTAAAAATATCTTCGCCCTTACCAAACCAATCATTCATTTTTTGCCAAGACATTTCCATGTCTACTTTATTTTTAAATTCCGGCAAGTACAAATCCTCCTTGGTTAGATATTTTTTACTTTGTGGCAAAGAAGTTTTCCATAAGGCATAATATTCGGTATAACTTTGCAGATACGCCTGTTTAGTTAATATCTCGACTCTATACTGAGCGGCCTTATTAAAAAATAAAATATCGGACAATCGCTTTCGTAGGAATAAAGGGATTTTAGTAAAATTGCGCATATACCCGAGCAGAGCATACGCTTCATAGCCACCGAATAACTCATCACCACCATCACCGCTTAACACGACGGTAACATATTTTTTCATTTCTTCGCTGATTAACATGCTAGGCAAAGCAGATTGATCAAAAAAAGGTTCATCATAATGTCCGATAATTCTTTGCAAAGCTGCGCCATAATCTATGCTGCCAAGTTCAATTTCATGATGCCGGGTACCGAAATATTTAGCAGCTATAGCTGCATATTTTTGATCCTCGCTTTTACCACCAAGACTAATAACAAAGGTGTCCATACTCGCAACATTCAATTCTCGTATGGCAGCAATCACAGAAGTAGAGTCTATGCCCCCACTTAAAAAAGCACCTACCGGCACATCAGCCACCAATCTTTTTTTTACAGAGTCAACAAATAGAGCCCAGGTTTCTTTTTTTAATTCAGAAACTGAACCTTGATATTTTTCTCTTGCATCTTCAGCATTCCAATATTGCTCTACCTTCAGTGTATTATTCTGCCAAATTAAATAATGTCCAGCCGGTAATTTTTTTATATTTATAAACCCTGTTTCGGGCGCTCCAACAAATCTAAAAGTCAACGCCATATCTACCGCTTGCCAATCTACTTTTCTATCGACTGTACGGTCTGCCAAAATAGCTTTAATTTCAGAAGCAAAAATAAATTTGTTCTCGTCAAAATAGTATTTAAAGGGCTTTTCTCCTAATCGATCTCGGGCCGCAAACAATTTCTGTTCCTTATTATCCCAAATAGCCAAAGCAAACATGCCATTTATTTTTTGCAAACAGTCTTTACCCCATCGCATATAACCGGCCAGCAAAACTTCGGTGTCACTTTGACTTTTAAATACATGGCCCATGTTTTCCAACTCCCTCTTTAATTCTCTATAGTTATATATCTCACCGTTATAAGTAATAACAAAACGTCCATCGGCGCCAATCATGGGCTGGTGACCACCCAGCGATAAATCAATGACCGCCAATCGACGATGTCCGAAAGCAACATTTTCTTGTTGATTGAACCAAAGCCCTTCGCTTTCAGGACCACGATGTTTTATTTCCAACAACATGTTGGCAAATAAGTGTCTATCAATTTTTTGATTGCTTTTAATCACTCCTAGAATTCCGCACATATACCGATGAATAATTGTTGTACGCTAGACGCTTAATTTAAAACGAAAGAGTCGTAGGCTGCCATTAAAAACAGAATCCAATTTGCCCATTAACGTATCAGAAATCTTTTTAATAAATTTTTTTTAAGAAAAGTAAAAAAATTTACAAAAGATTTTAGAGATGACAGCCTAAAACTCCTTAACTTATCATTAAAAACATTCGGTACTTTTTCGTTTATTTTTCTACCAATTAAGAAATATGTACGAATTTCCTTATCGCTTCGCAGACCTCCCGAAGAATAATCGTTACTAATAGAAGACCTTACTAGATGGGTGACATGCCAATACTTGTTTTTTAAAAATAAGGAATTAGAATTATTAAAAAACTCCTCTTCATTATCATTTACCAAAAAATCTAAGCCATAATTGCCGTGCCATTTTATCCCCTGAGTTAATTTAAAGACCCTGGGGTAAAAAAAATCTTTTTTTCCTAAAATTTGGATGGAACCGCGTTTATAATATCGGTGGAATATGTCTCCTACACATAAATAAAACGGGGCTATTAGACATTCAATACTCGAGGCAGTATCGCTGGTATTCTTTAAAATTTCAAGCATTCCCCCACTACTCCAGATTTCATCGCCATCCAAAATCATAAACCAACTCGTCTTCGTTTTCTCAATCATTTCTTGCCGTAAAATTGTATGTCTCTCTTTGTCGCACAGTCCCTTTTCTTCAAAAAGAATTTTTCCGGGATATTCTTCCATCAGGCTCTTAACTATTTCTACAGTTCTATCGGTTGAACCAGTATCAAAAACTATAATTTGTTCAACGTAGTTGATAACAGATTTTAGCGAATAGTAAATAAAGTTCTCTTCATTTTTCACTAAACAATGAGCGGTAATACTATCCATACAAACTACATTTCTAAATATCTCTATAATGGTACTTCTGACGCATTATTTTATCCCCAACCCACTTTCGATAGTACTTTCTGAGAAAATTATATACACCAAAAAATAGTAGGGTTCTCTTAAAGGATCTAAAAACCACAAAATAAATTAGACCCCACAAGTGAAACAGGTCTGTCCTTAAACCTGGAAAATACTTACGTGCAAAGCGCCAATTCTCCAAACGACCCCGGAACCAATATTGGTAAGAATTGCCCGGAGTTCCGACTTGAAAAATAACTTTTTTAAGATTCTCAAAGGAACATCCTTCTACCACGCACCGAGATAAAAAATCTCCGTCGGCTGACACCTTATAACTGGTATCAAATTTAAATTTTTTTTGTATGGCTAAACGAGTAAATAAAGTTGAATGACACGCACGCATGCCCTGCCAGGCTTTTTCTACTACCGAATCAGGGGCCTCACATACCATAACTCGACCGTTAATATTGCCAATAAAACTACCATACAACACATCCGCGGTGTGCTCCGTGCTAAATATTTCTTCAAAAATAGTATTGTTAATAAAAAAATCGTCACTATTCAAAAAATTCACCCAAACGCCTGTCGCCTTATCCACCCCCTTATTCATCGCATCCGCAATCCCGCCATCTTGCTCGCTAACCCAATAAGCCAAGCGGTTGGCATACTTTTTTATAACCTCTACAGTGCCGTCAGTCGACCCGCCGTCAATAATGATGTACTCAATATTTTTATATGTCTGATTTAAAACGCTCAACATGGCTCTTTCGATATTTTTTACATCATTAAAAACAACAGTGATAACGGAAATAACAGGTTCTTTAAATATTTTAATACGGCCATCTTTCTCCATATAAACTTAGTCTATTTTAAAATCCTTTTTTTTAATTAAGTATACAGCATACATGCTGGTAAACAAAAATAAAACTACATTACTGACAGCAAACGTATAGGCTGCGCCCATCATACCATATACGGGTATAAAGGTGAAGTTACACCCAACAAGGATTACTAATTGAATAAAATTAGATATTATCGTTATATACGTCCTATGAAATATGATAATTACAAGCGAAAAAGGAATGATTAGAATATTTAGCAATGTACTGTATGATAAAACAACGTAGATCGGCATGGCTTGCAAATACTTTTGTCCAAATAAAAAAGTAATCAGATATTGTGATGGATATACCAGAATTGCTAACCCGAACACTCCCAAAACAAGCCATTTAAACGATCGTTTAAGAAATATAATCAGACCATCTTTTTCATGCAGACTGCTGATCTTTGGCATTAATACAGAGGTAATCGAACTTGAAATTATAGGAAAAAATTGAAGGAGCTGCCAGGCGACTGTAAAGACCGCCACTTCGGACAGCCCCAAATAGTAACTGATCATTACCTGATCAACTCGGCTATAAAAAATAGCCACCAAAGAACTGACAGTTAACCAGAAACTAAACCGCACGAGCTGGGAATGCAATTTCTTCCTTACGTCATCTTCGATGATGGTTTTTCTCAAATCTTTCGGTAATACCTTAAAATTCAAAAAAAATAAAATCCACGGTACAAAAATATAGACAGATAAATACACGAGCACGTTTTTTATTCCCAATACCATAAAAATCAGAGCCGCAGACAAACGTAAAACACCTTTTAAAGACTGGAGTGCAGCGTTATAAAAAAATCTTTGCTTTGCCTGCAAAAACGTCGCTATAAAACCTAAGAGCACCACGCCCCCTATACCGAGAGATGTATAAGTCAGGTAAGGAGCCACCTTAACCTGCCCAAGTATGTATCTGGCTATCGGATAAGACAGGGCAAGCCCGCCAATTGAAAGCAATAAACTCAGAACAAGTCGCCACCGCAGAATTGTTTTCACGATTTGCTTAAATTTATCCTCTTGATTTGTTGCCAAATAATAAGGCGCAAACCGTAATAAACCTGCATTCAAACCAAAATCTGACATTTCCGCCACTACACTTAATACCATTACTGACAAGGAAAAAACACCAAAAATATCCTGACTCAAATTTCTTGCCAAAAGAATGTTTAAGAGAAATAATGATGCTCCGTTAATAAGAGATCCAGCAGTAACAAAACTTATTTGATGCAAGAATTGTTTTTTTAGTACAGATTTTATATAGGCAGCTATTTCCATAATTTGCTTATTCTACAAGTAAATCCTTAACCGATGCGCCCACTCCTGTGACTCCTAGCCGATTTACTCGAGCAATATATTTCCTAGGAACAAATTTAACTAAAGTATTTTCTATCGCATAGCCGATTAGAGAGAGTGGAACACCTTTAATGAGGGCAAGTTTCCACTCCATCTTCATTTCATTACGAAATCCATACAAACGAGTGGAGATATATTCTTCAAGATCTGGCCTAAAATAAAACAAGAACTGCCCTTGCCTCCATTCATTAATATTAAAATTTTCATTCAAAAAATACCGGCCGCTAATTTTGAAATAAAAATCTACTTTTTCTTTGAATGTTTCTGCCACATAAAGCAACATTGCCGCTTCGCCCAAACTCTTAAATCTGCTATCACATGCCCACCTTACAGTCCTTTTATCGCCAATATAAATAAAATTATCAACTTTATCATTCAGTGCAAAAGGCAAATCTCTTTTTAACCCTGCTTCAATCAAGATTATTTTTGCTTGAGGTACTTTGTCTCTAATAGACTCAATTGTTTTCAGGGTTTGTTTTGCGCGCTCTTCGGGATCAAACACAGAACGAACGCTCCCATAGGTAATTTTTTTATCTAGCTTTGGATAAATAACAGACGTAACTAAAAAACAAAATGATTTTGGTTCGTTAAGATTCAACTTTTTCTTTGGCACAAACAACCATACTAACGTTACCAAAGCCTCAAAGGGTATCACAATAATAATCCTATAAATTTGCCTTAATAAAAAAAATATGGGATTTTTAAAAAAATTTTTACATCCCTTATGAAGGACAGAAATTATTTTATTGGGCATAACTAACCGCCTTTAACTAAACTTACTTATACAAATAAAAGCAGGCCATATCGCCGTCATACTTTGCATTCAAAATTTGCGCTTGTTTTCTAAAAGAATCTATTTGTTCATCGGTAAATAATGACTTCAGAGGCGACTCGGCGTATGATTGAGGATCCCGTAGTGGAATATCTCTTATATACTGCTCACTACCCCAAAACTGCAGTTCATTTGAATCAAAGACTATTTTCATGTTTTTAAAACCGGTCTTATTTTGTAAAACTTCCATGCTCCTGGGCGTGTGCAAATAAAAATGTCTGGGCGCGTCTAACTGCACCCAATTAACTCCATAGGTTCTCCAGGCATAGGTCCCGGTTAATGGAATACGAATTAAAAGACAACCACCCGATTTTAGCAATTCATAAACTTTAGAAAATATGGCTCGCTGGTCTTCCATATGCTCCAAAGAGTGATTAAAAATAATAAGGTCATACTGACCATCTATTTCAAACAAGGATTTCTTACGGATATTAACTCCACCCTCGTAACTAATATCGTGCTTGATAAAAGGATCAACACCGGATAGGTCGACAAATCCTGATTTATGTAATTTAAGCAACAAATTTCCAGAACCGCAGCCAACATCTAAAATTTTAGCATTGAATGATGGCTGTATAGTTTCTAACCATGGATAAAAATCTTCAGGTTGTGTATATTTAAAAGATAAAATTTTACCTAGCAGGGTTTTTTGCTTATGTACTTTATATTCAATTAATTTTTTCTTAAAGAAAATCTTAAGGGGATGGTAAGCATATCTAATATTTCCAAAGGAGTAATAATTCTCTGGGTAATATTTACCCACATCAGGAGGAATAGAAATAATTTGCAAACAGCCACAGGCGCCACACTCAAGGTAATTGAACTCCTCTCGCAAACCAAACATCATCTCTTTGGCGGTAAATACTTTATTTTCCTTTTCATTTTCACAGATCTTACAACGATTTTCTATGTGATTTTCCATAAAAACTCATCTTTAGCATTACACAAAATTACCCCTATTTATGCGGAGATAAATACTAGTTAATAGTACCCTACCAGACCAAGAAGGTCAATGTAGCCATGGCCATGCAAAGTTAGAAAACTACTGGCCTTCGGTACTAACAAAATCGTTATATCTGCTATGTTTAAAGAAATGCCCAATCCAAATTTTGTTAAACCACGCCTGAGAAACTTTATGCTGTAAAAAATGATATGGCAAACCTAGCTTAATATTGTCATGAGATTGATTAAATTCATGTATCGCTAATCGCTCCCCAATAAAATCATTATACAACTCTATTTCAGTACCCAACACATCGTCAAAATAACAAAAAATGCGAGGTAAAAAATATTTTTCATCGGCTTCCAACATTTTCAAGGCAACAACCGTGGAAGAATAAAAATCGAGATCGTACGCTATAGCTCCAATCGGGGCGGGATTATATTGTTCAAAAAAAGTTTTTAGCGTATCTCTAATATCTCCCAATACCAACTTTGATTTTTTTAATTTTGCTTCCAGTCCCGGAACATCCATCTTATAAAAACCTTTTTTCCAATGATACGGAAGATCGCGGTAATCCTCTGGCTCTGGGAGACCTTCACCAGTATCAAAACCATAAATCTCAATTTCAATACCCAGCAACTTAGCGACCTCCTGTGAGTGATACTCAAGATTAAGTAATCCAACACCTCGGGCAACACCGAATTCTAGAACACTTATTTTTTTATAGCCTAATTTCTTAGCTAACACTGCCGCATTATATACAGAATAGGCATACTCCGGCCGATCCAATGCGCCGATTTTTAGCCGCTGCTCATAGGTCCCGAACCGCTTAATGAGTTGCTTGGCAATCGTGCGTATCGGATAGGGATCCAGTATTAAATCTTTAATTTTATTTAACATAAGACAAATTATTGTTTTGAAAGCAAAATTTTAGTCACAATAAAAATCTGGCTCTCCTTTTTGTAAAAGTTTAATTTTATAATCAGGCCTAATAGACAAAACAACAGCTGGCAATCTTTCTTTATCAGTTGGTTTATGATAAGCAGAAAAAGCCAAAGTCGGCCTATCTCTCAAAATCACCTGTCGGGCACCGAGCAGAACATTCTCTTCATAACCTTCTACATCCAATTTAATAAACCCGACTTTTTCTTGAGTTATAAAATCATCAAGCTTTACCACCTCGACCGACTGAGCGTTGCTGGTCTTATCAGTTGCACAAATTGTAGCTGACGAGTCCCCTGCTTCAGAGAAATTTATGGTCACCGTCTCATTCTTATCACCCAACGCTTTATTTACCGGCACAATCTTATCTCCAAGCCCATTAATTTGTATATGTTTTTTTAGAATTTCATATGTCGATGTAATAGGCTCAAAAGCATATACTTTTTTTGCTCCAAGCCTGGCACAAAATATAGAAAATTCTCCTAAATTGGAGCCGCCGTCTATAACAACCCTGTCCTTTATATTCTCTACTGACAAATCATACTGATTAATGAGGATACATTTTGCATATTCATCAAGTATTCTAAATACACCTAAAAAGGAATCCTTATCTTCAAAAATGGATTCCAAAATAATATTTTTTTCCTTGTCAACCAATCTAAAAACATGCTCCTTTATTTTTGGATTCAAAAATTGGAGAATTATTTTTTCGTACACTAATCCTGACACTTTCGATTCATCCTTCTTTAGCTTTAAATTAAATTTACATTTTAAATAAAAAACAACGAGATTCTTTAAAACTCTGTTCTGAAAAGCAATTTTTAATTTTTCTACCGGACTGAATAATGTTTTGGTAAACTGCTTGACCGATACGCCATCAAACCAAAATTCTATCTCTGCATGTGAATTGAAACTGCTCAATACTCTATTAGCCATATATAAATGAATTTAATACTTTCTATAGAACTATATAAATGATGCCAACCACAAAAATACACGGCATTAATAATAACACATCGAGATAATAAGTCAATGAAAAATTGACTTACGACATACATTATATTATATTTAGATTTACACAAATTACCGAGGGTCAAATTTATCCAAATAGACCGGATCATGCTATTTAATTCGTTTGCTTTTTTAATTTTTTTTCCGATAGTCGTCGGGGTTTATTTTTTGTTACCCCATAAATTCCGTTGGTTCTGGCTGCTGCTTGCCAGCTGTTTCTTTTACATGAGTTTTATACCAATTTATATCCTAATTTTGGCATTTACTATTCTAATTGATTACAGCAGCGGCTTATTAATGCAAAAGGCTCAAAAAGATGGTATCAAAAAAGTACTGCTCATAGCCAGCATCCTAGCGAACATTGGCGTGTTGGCATTTTTTAAATATGCGAATTTTGCTCTTTTAAATCTAAACGCCTTGGCCAACGTCTTGCATTGGAACTACTCGATAAATCTACTACATATAATCTTGCCCATTGGATTATCATTTCACACCTTCCAGAGCCTGAGTTATGTCATAGAGGTATATCGTGGAAATCAGATTGCGGAAAAAAATCTAGGGATATTTGCCTTATATGTAATGTTTTATCCGCAGTTAGTGGCTGGGCCAATTGAACGCCCACAAAATTTATTACACCAATTTAAAGAAAAACATACTTTTGATTACAACAAAACCGTGTCTGGTTTAAAATTGATGACATTAGGATTTTTTAAAAAAACGGTCTTAGCCGATCGTCTGGCTGAATATGTAAATTTAGTTTACAACAATATAGATAATTACGAAGGATGGCAGCTGATTATTTCAACTATATTTTTTGCATTTCAAATTTATTACGACTTTTCCGCTTATTCGGATATCGCCAGAGGCGCGGCCAGAGTCATGGGTTTTGAACTAATGCTAAATTTCAACAATCCCTACCAAGCCACTTCCATAAGCGATTTTTGGAAACGATGGCATATTTCACTCTCTTCTTGGTTTAGAGATTATGTCTATATTCCTCTGGGCGGCAACCGGGTCAAAAAGCTCCGATACAGTTTAAACATTATGATCGTTTTCCTACTAAGCGGTCTATGGCATGGTGCCAATTGGACCTATGTTCTATGGGGGGGCCTCAATGGCACATACCTTATAATTAGCCACCTTACTGAGACCGTTCGTACAAAAATAAAAAGTTTATTATTTAAAAATCGATGGAGAAAGCTACAACAGTTTTTCCAGATAGTGACCACTTTTTTATTGACATGTTTTGCTTGGATATTTTTTAGGGCGGAAAATATAAACGACGCTTGGTATATAATAAAAAAAATATTTAGCAATAAACTAATTGCTGCGTTTGCCCACCCCCACTTTATCCAAGATCAAATACTAATTGGCAGAGGATATTTTAATTTTATGGTAATATTTTTTTCTGTCATTGCTCTAGAACTCATCTATGCGTACGCAGAAAAAAAGAAAATAGCAATTGAAGAAGTCTTGCAACATACGCCCTGGTACTATCGTTGGATTATTTACTACGGTGTTATCTTAGCCATCATAACACTAAGCATCACGGTTCCGACCACCTTTATATATTTTCAATTCTAGCTTCGGCATCTATGAAAAAATTATTACTAAAATTATCATTCTTTACCCCTTTAGTGATATTACTAACTCTCCTGCAACACTTCAATAGAACATCCGTTCTATTCAACAAAACTGAAGACAATATTGCAAAAAGTTGGCTCGAGCAAAAGAATGTAGCCTTCTCCTTTGATTATGATGACCGCATGGCACATAAGTACCATATTCAAAAAGAAAAAACTAAAGAGGACATTATTGTACTGGGATCTAGCCGCTCGGCAAAAATTGATCATACCTTTTTTGGAAAAAAATCTTTTTTTAATAATAATGTTACTGGCGCCAACCTAGAAGATTATATTGGAATTTATCAACTATATCGATCAAACAATAAAATTCCAAACACCGTTATATTGGGAGTTGACCCTTGGATTTTAAACGACCAACAAAAGACTACCAGAAGGTGGCTGGATTTAGCCAAAGAATTTTATACATTAACCGACGAATTTCCAATCACTGGTGATCGCTATTTTGCAATCTGGTATTACACAGAAAAAATTAAAAATTATTTTTTTATTCCTTATTTCCAGTTCTCTATCAAAAAAATAGCCCAAAACTTAATAATGCATGATAAATATTTTGAAACTGCTGATTTTGAAGGCAACTTACCTATTGTCCACTACGACGGCAGTATTTCAGAAAGTCTTAAACTCAGATCAAAGAATGCAGCTGAGGTAGAATCCGAAATCAAGAATTCAAGAGCGTTGTGCCCCGCCGGATTAGACGGAATGGCCAGCAAGGAAAAAGAATTTTTGTTCGTTAACTTTCTGCAAACTCTACAAAATGATGGTGTTAAAATAATCTTCTGGCTTGCCCCCTTTCACCCCCTTAGTTATGGTACTGTTAAAAATGATCCTCAGTGCCACTTAGCCATAGAAGCCGAACTCTTTTTTAGACGAATAGCCCAAAAAAATAATATTGAAGTTATCGGCTCTTATGACCCAGCTAAATATAATCTTACCAACAACCTATTCTACGATTCTATCCATCCCAAAAGAGCTGCCATCCGAGCCATCTTTGAAAAAGACGGACTCCTGATAAAACAGTAGGTTAAATTCAATATTTATTAATTGACGAATTAATATATAATTGCTAACATCAAGCTAGTTTAATATACTAAATATAAGCTGTATGAAAATACTAATTACTGGGGGAGCCGGTTTTATCGGATCATCTTTAGCGCCTCAACTCTTACAAGCCGGACATCAAGTCCGCGTTCTTGATTCTTTGATTTTTGGCCAAATTTCTTTACTACCACATTTTATTAACAAAAACTTTGAATTTATCAAAGGCGACATCAGAGATTTCGAAACTGTACAAAAAGCCGTTGAAGGAATGGATGTTATAGTTCATCTAGCAGCCATAGTCGGTGCCCCAGCCTGTAAAAAAGATCCTAAATTAGCCCAGGAAGTTAATCACTTTGGCACAGCCAATGTAAATAATGCCAGAGATGTTTCACAAAAACTATTCTACGCTTCTACCGGTAGTGTATACGGAAAGGTTGAGGACATCTGCACTGAATCTTTAACTCCAAAACCGCTATCAACCTACGGGGAGACTAAACTACGAGCAGAACAAGAAGTAATGAGCAAAGGAAACTCTATCGCTTATCGATTTGCAACCGCATTTGGACTATCCCCAAGACTACGCCTGGATTTAATGCCTAATGATTTCGTTTTTAATGCTCTCAAAAACAGATACTTAGTCGTCTATGATAAACATTTCAAAAGGACCTTTATTCATATTAAAGATATCGTAGATGCGTACCTGTTTGGTATAGAAAATTTTGAAAAGATGAAAAACGAAGTTTATAATATCGGCTCAGAAAAAATGAATAAAACAAAAGAAGAGGTAGCCATCATGATTCGAGAAAAAATAAATTTTGAGGTCTTATTTGTTGATAAGGGCATCCCTGATCCAGATCAGAGAGATTATGCGGTATCATATGAAAAAATTAGAAGCAAAGGATTTGAAACAAAAATTTCTTTCGAAGAAGGAATAGACGAACTTGTCCGCGGACTGCAAATAGTAAACCTGAATCACCCTTATTCTAACATGTCATCATACTAAACAAGATATGGGCTTAAAGATCCTAATATTAGGTGGTCACGGCTTCGTAGGAAAAAACTTATTGGAGGTGCTACGTAAAACCGAACACAAAATTTTTGTTGCTTCGCGACAAGATGGCGTTGACTTAACCAATTACGCAGATACGGAAAAGTATTTTGCCGAAATTAAGCCAGATATAATTTTTAACTGCGCAGCTCATGTGGGCAGCGTACATTATGTTACTAACTTTGCCGCTGATGTAATCAATGATAATGCACAAATGTCATTAAACATCTATAGAGCCGTGACAAAAGTTTGTCCCCAAGCTAAAATTGTAAATCTGCTTTCTAATTGTTCTTACCCTGGCAGTGCGGATGTACAAATCGAATCGCAATGGTGGGACGGACCAGTCCATGACTCAGTCTTTTCCTATGGCAATTCCAAAAAAATATTGTATGTAATTGCCAAATGTTACGCTAAACAGTATGGCATAAAAAGCGTCAACTGGCTGGTGCCCAACACCTTTGGCCCTGGCGACTCTATCGACCCCAACAAAACCCACGCTTTAAATGGCATGCTAATCCGTATGATTGCTGCCCAAAAAAATGGCGACCAGCAGTTTGAAATTTGGGGTACAGGTAGCCCGATTCGTGAATGGGCTTATATAGATGACGTGGTAAATATCTTAGTCGCCAGCATCGATATAAACGAATTGTTGGAGCCAATAAATATCGCTCAGAATAAGGGTTATACCATCAAAGAATCTGCCAACTTTATCGCTGATGCGCTCAATTTTAAGGGCGAGCTGATATTTAACACCAAATACCAAGACGGTGCGCCAGTAAAAATATTAGACGACCGAAAATTCCGTGAAGTCTTCCCCAACTTTACTTTCTTTGACCACAAACAAGGCATTAAAAATACGGCTGAGTATTACAAATCAATTTTATAACTATGGCAAACGCTCTCATTGGGCATACAGGATTTGTGGGCGGAAACTTACTGCGTCAAAATCAGTTTGATTTTTTGTATAATTCCAAAAATATCCAGGATATTGATGAAAAAAATTTTGATATGGTTGTGTGTGCCGGAGTGCCAGCGATTAAATGGTTGGCCAATAAGGAGCCGGAAAAAGATTGGGCTAATATTGAAAAATTGATAAATAATTTAAAAACGATCTCAGCTAAAAAATTCGTTCTGATTTCTACTATAGATGTTTATCCGGTTACCACAGCGGTAACCGAGGATTTTTCGATCGATACAAACCAGCTGCTCCCATACGGAAAACATCGGCGCATGCTAGAGGAATTTGTTGCTAATAACTTCGATTCTTTAATCGTACGCTTACCCGGAATTTTTGGCATTGGCTTAAAGAAAAATCCGCTTTTTGATCTAATTAAACACGACTTTACCTACATTCATCCCAAAAATATGCTACAATTTTACAACTTGGATCATATTTGGAAGGATATAAAAAAATCATTAAAAAATAACCTCAAAATTATCAACTTCGTTACCGAACCAATCAGTCTTGATAACATAGCAAAAAAAACACTTAATCTCGATTTACCACAATCCACTCACCCCCCCACCCAACAATATGATGTCAAAACAAAATTTGCTTCTCTGTGGGGAAATGCCGTTGAATATTTATATACAAAAGATGTGGTCTTAGAAGATATAAAAAAATTCGTCAAAAATTTTGCTGGCTAATTCTTTTCGGGAGAATAACTAATCTTCCGCCATTTATATAACTGAGCTAGCGGATACACCCAAACTGAAATCACCACCACATACTGAAACCATAATTCAGACGGCGCATCTGTGCTGCGGAGGATATGATTATAAATCCAAGGAATATAAAAAGACAACACCGGAACAACACTGATCCAGATTAAAATTCTTTTTAAAAAAATAGAAGGTGAGAGATAAAATGAAAGCAGACCAAAGGGCAAAAGCCATGATATATACCAAGGCCAAAATGACTTTTGCCATACAGACAAATAAATCAGCATGCTCACAAAGACAGCTGTAACATATTCATGAGTCTGCCAAGATCTGTGTTTTAACAGACCTAAAATTAATTTTTTAATTAACGGATAAGCAAGGTATAAAGCCACCATAAGCAGGACGCCCTGTAGCAATCTCGTTAACCACCAATGCGCATCTTCTGCAAAAAAGACTACAAACAAGGGCTTTAAGGAATAGTACAAGACAGAAAAAAAGCTATTTACCGCCCATTTTGTCTGCAAAATGATCGGGGTAAAAATTTTCGTTCCCGCCCAAACTGGTTTCCATACTAAACAGGTCAGAGCACCAACTGTCACCATCCCCGCCATGGCTTGAATGAATTTTTTTTTCCAATTTGACCGATCGATATCTTGCCACCACCACAAGACAAACCATGGGGCCATCAGCAAAGGAATAAATTTAATCCAAATACCTATTGTTAATAATACAATTACCAGCCACCAATATTTTTTAAGGGCGCTCCAAATGGCCAAAAAAACAAAAACCTCCCATAACACATCAAACTGACCATTCCCTACCCACTGCCAAACTAACAGAGGCTGCGCACACCAAAGAAAATAAAATTTCCATTTTTCTACTCTCTGCTTGTTAACACTAGGTAACAAGCATACGATTTTCCAGCTCGTTAAGATCAAAATAAAAAAACATAACAACATTAATAACTTCCAAATAAATACAAAAATCAGAAAATTTCCTTGACTAAGATTAAATACCAAGCCAAAAAACCACACGGCTATCGGACCGTACATAATTCCGTTCATATCTATCTTTGCGGCATGACAGTCATACATATTAATCATACGCCAATTCTCCGCAAAAACATTTATACCATGACTAAAGGCTTTCCCAGCACTAAAATAAAAACTGCTGTCATGAGTGTTTAATGAAGGCGTTACTAAGGCAAGCATGAGGAACACAGAACCCAATCCCCACAACCATTTTTCTTTCAATGCCTCGGCATGATTCGCGCTAATGAGTTTATAGGCAAAAAGAGCGCTCACTGCAAAACATATCATTAGCAGCGGATAAAATAAAAGAGACCATGATATACTAAGCATATTCAATCGGCCCGCCACACCACAAGTCACATCAATGCTCCTGTAAGAGACTACCGACCACAACAACATCAGACACCAACCAGCGAGTCCGGCGCCAATAGCTATTTTTTCTTTGGCCACCATAAAAAGTTAAATAAAATTTATCAGTCTTTTTTTTTACCAACGGCTAACAGAGAAAGTCCGAATGGTAAAGTGCCGAACAATTTAAATAGGGCAAATTCAAGCATATATATCACCGACATGCAATGATTTATAATTACAGAGGACTCCTTTACATCTGAGCCGTTATTTTTTTTATTGACAAAATTTTTAAGTGATCGCAATAGAATACCAGGTAGCAAAATGAACGCGTGTATCCACGAAACTTGCAGCACCTGGAGCTGCGTATGTAATAAATTATGGATACCCTGTTTAGAATAACGTTTTTTATGATGTAGCGACTCATCATGATAGGACCACAGCCACTGATGGGCAGGGACGGTGACGATAAATAACCCATCTTTTTTTAAAACTCTTTTCACTTCTTGCAGAGCTAATTCCGGATTTTCCAGGTGTTCCAACACATCAAGAGCAAATACAATATCGAAGCTAGCTGAGGCATACGGCATTTTATCCGCAGATCCTCTCTCAACCTGAAAGCCTTTATCCCGACAATACGCGAGGGCGGTATCGTTAATATCAACACCTGAAACCGTAAAGTGTTTAGCTGCCATTTGTTCTAATACCGCTCCGGTTCCACAACCAACATCTAAAACATGTATCTTACCTGAATATTCAGTAATATACTTGACTAACAATATGTCCAAAAATTTTCTTTTTGCTTTAAAATACCAATGATTTTTCTCTAATTCGCCCATTTTAATATATTCCTCTGCTTCCATAGCACAATATTACTTATATAAACCCTTTATTTGATTTAGCTTCATTTCTATTAATTCCTTAAAGCTGCTAACCACCGCTTTAAAGACATTAACCCGAGAATCGGTGTCGTGAGACCAAACTACCGGCATTTGTCGAATAGCTATTTTTTTTAACCTAGCTATATATAACAATTCCGTATCAAATCCCCACCGATCTATTTTTGCCACAGAAAATATTTTCCGCACCGCCTCTCTAGAGAAACATTTAAAACCACAAGTAAAGTCTGTAACACCAGGAACTAATATATTAGAAAGTTTTGTAAATCCTTGGCCTAAAAAAGTCCTGATTCCGGACTCATACTTTTTTATTTTAGATGATGCTAAACGACGACTGCCGATGATAATATGGTCATCCGGCTTCATAAAATTGAGAAGGTTACTAAATTCTTCTAGAGGCGTAGCGAGATCGATGTCAAAAAAAATAACCCAATCACCCGTGGCGGCGAGGGCACCTTGCTTAACCGCATACCCCTTTCCCCTGTTTTGCTCGTAAGAGATAACTCTGAAATCGTAAATTTTTTTATATTGCTCTAATAAACTGGCTGTACTGTCACTGGAGCCATCATCAACAAAGATTAATTCAGTCTGTGCTTTATTATTATTTCGCAAAAAATCAAAAATTGCCTGGGCAGTTTTTGGCAACCTCCTCTCTTCATTAAATAGAGGTATCACAACTGAAAACAGCATATCCTATTTCAGAGGTGCTGGTGATAAAATCTGGTCAACAATACTCTGTTGAGGTTGATCAAATATGACTCCATTCTTTTTTGCTAGATCAATTGTCTCTTTTGCCTTATCCATTTTTCCAATTAATTTATACAAATACGCTAAACGCCAATAATTTTCTGCCACCATTGGACCGTCTTGTAGGGTATCCTCCAATAATTTTAAAGCCTCGTTTTGTCTGCCCGTCTGCAAATAAAAGTTGGCTATATTATATATAATCTGCTGACGCTTAGGCGAGTAAGATAAAGCTCGTTCTAAATTTTCCGCATACTCTGCGATATATTGCGTATTTCCGGTTAGGCTGTACCCGATTTGGCCCAACTGACTTAAAGTTAAATAATTTCGTATATCATACGGATGGAGTTGGGTGTTAGCAACTAGTGCATCATGAGCCAAACTGAACAACTCAAGACGTTTTTCTTTCGAAAATTTAGTGTTTGTCTGATCGCTTAATACTTGAGCCACCGTTCTAGATAAATCGGCTCTGATATCATCAATATGAGGCGAATTGAAGGCCAACGATTCTTTCATTAGCTCCATACCCGCTTCAGGTTGGTATGACAAATATTTCAAAGCCTCAAGCGATTTCATATTAGCTCTGGCCGGTTGAATATTAAAAATAAATATTATTAGCAAGGCGACAAATACACCACTCAGAACTCCTGCCATACCCATCGGTTTGTTTACGTACACTGTTTCATTTTTAACTTTGGGATCAGTATTTAAAACCAACAATCTATCTTTAAGAGACAGAGTGTTCACTAATGCCAACCAAAAAACAAAATACAAATAAGAAGTCGGATTCTCAAAAACTGTTATACTTTGAGTGAGGTGCGCCACCAAAAAAGCTAGTCCCATAACCACAATATGCACATCTGTGATTTTTCTTTTTCTAGCCACAGCCATTGTGATAATAGCTGTAACAAAAATTGCTAAGTAAGTGACCAGCCCAAGAGCACCCTGCACAGAGAGAGTATTAACCAAAATATTGTGAGCATTATCAAACCAGGTTTCTCCGTAACCAAATTTCAATGATTTTGGTTGATAGTATTTATTAAACGCATAGAAAAAATTATTGGGCCCCCACCCAAATACGGGTCGCTCTTTCCAACTATTAATCGCGGATTCCCACGCATACCACCGAGGACTATTCTCTAATGCCGTTAGCGAAGTTTCTACCGCGCGATTGACTGCCGGAATTTTTTGCACAAATGCAGAATCTCTAAAACTATACAGCAAAATAATAAGCACCAATCCAAAAGCTACTAAACCACCCAATATTTTCCTGGTTTTTGGAAAATCACGCAACACAATAATGTAAGCAATCATCGCAACGCCTGTGCCAACCACAAAACCTAAAACTGAACCACGAGTGCCACTAAAAATCATCCCTAGAAAGGCTAGTATGCCCATAACAATTTCTGCACCTTTCCATATTTTGTTCTGTTCTTTTATAAAAAGTAAAAACGAAACAAAGACTAAAAACAATCCATACCCACCAACATAGATAGCGTTACCCAAGGTAGCAATAATTCGATCAGATCCTTGATTCAATAACAAGTTTGGATTTATGACCTGTACCAAACCAACTAACATCACTAACGATCCTCCTATTAAAAAAACCTTTAACGCTTTTCTCCAATCGTCCCAAGTTTTAAAAACAGAGCTACAAATAAAGTAATAAGCTACATAATGAAAAATAGTAAACAAACCCAACATTCTTTCATGATTATCCCAAAAACTATGATAAGGATCTACACCGACAAAAGTGGATATCGCAAAACTTATAAAAAAAGCACCAACCGCCACATTTAACCAAGTAAATTTCGGTCGAAATTCTTGCCAATTGACAAATAACAATAATACATAAGCCGCGATCATTAATTCTACAATTGATCTAAATGCTAAAATCTTTGGCACAATAAACGGAAAAATAAAAGAAGTCGGCAATACCAACAGAGGTACAAAAAAAGTGAGGTAAATTAAAAACTTCACCGCGCCAAGGATACGTTGTTTCATAGAATACATTTATCTTCAGTAGTAAGAAACTACAGAAATGCTAAAAATTATACGGTATATTTTATGCTGCAAACCTATAAATGTCAAACAAAATTGACCGAAGCCTTACTATTTGCTAAAATAAGCCTCTTTAAATCTATATGTCCCAGCAAGAACACGTTATTTTAAGTTTTGATAATGTCTCATTCGCTTACAGCGAACATAAACCTATTTTAGATGAGGTTAATTTTTCAGTCCGTACAAACTCTAAAATTACCATCATGGGTCAAAATGGCGCTGGCAAAAGCACGATATTTAAATTGATTACCAAAGAATTACAGCCGGAATCAGGTCAAGTTAATATCAGCTTAGGCGCCACGATTGCGATTGCTACCCAGGTTATGAAGCCAGAAAATTTGGAAAAGACTGTTGAAGAATTCTTCGCCCAACTATTTGAAAAAAGAATGTACGATCTGCCAAAACGAATTGCCGAGGTCTTAGAGATTGTACATCTTACTGCTCCACTCGATAAAAAAATTAAACAGTTCTCAGGCGGTCAGCAAGCCCGGTTACTACTCGCCTACGCTCTCATCCAAAAACCAGATATCTTGCTACTTGACGAACCGACTAACAACTTAGATACAGCCGGCATCGAACATTTAACTGCCTTCTTGATGCAATATCCAAAAACCTGTCTAGTTATTTCTCATGACGCGAATTTTTTAAACGCCTTTACTGATGGCGTCCTCTATCTTGATTCCTACACCCAAAAAATGGAACAATATGTCGGCGACTATTATAACGTACTTGGCGAAATCGAAGCTCGCATTGAACGCGAACGCGCTAAAAATGCCCAACTACGCCGAAGTATCCAAGATCGAAAAGACAAAATAAACTTCTTTGCCAATAAAGGAGGTAAAATGCGTGCGCTTGCCAGCAAACTGCGAGATCAGGTGGAA
>CAYNEQ010000001.1:25295-30559 GCA_964396295.1 uncultured Gammaproteobacteria bacterium | reverse complement strand
GGTGTACGCTCCGTAGCCTCTACGCTTATGCTCAACCTTCGCAAATTATCCCCGCGAACTTTTGATTGGCAACTTTTTATCAGCATGATTTTTTTGGTTATGATGGGCCTTGTGTCTGTCTATAGTGTGGATCTATCTCGCGGCGGAGAATTATTTTATTTTAAAAAACAATTATTTGCTTTTAGTATTGGCTTAGCGCTTTTTTTTGCGGCCAGCCTTAGCCAGCATACGTTGTGGCGGTATGTGGCGAAGTGGTGGTATTTATTTTCCGCCTTATTGCTTCTTGGGGTATTGATTTTTGGTCAAACCATTCGCGGTACAAAGGGTTGGTTTTCTCTCGGCGGTTTTTCCTTTCAGCCCGTGGAAATGGCTAAGATCGGGCTCATTCTGATGATCGCCTATATTGTCTCGCGCTTTGGGCGTCGTTTTGATCGGCCGTTGTTTTTTTTCGGAACTCTGGTTGTGTCAGGGCTGCTTATCGGTCTTATCATGTTGCAACCTGATCTGGGTTCGGGATTTTTGCTTGGATCAATTTGGTTTGGTATGGTCTGGGCGGTGGGAGCACGGCGTCTTTATTTAGGAGGTTTTGTAGCTTTAATGCTTGTCCTGTCAGTAGTCGGTTGGTTTTTTTTCTTGCAACCATATCAAAAAGATCGTATTGCGAATTTTATCGATCCTGGCCGAGACCCACTCGATAGCGGGTATAATATTTTGCAGTCGACGATTGCTATTGGCGCCGGTCAATTGTTTGGCCGGGGTTTGGGCTTTGGTTCGCAGAGCCAGTTGAGATTCTTGCCTGAAGCTCAGACTGACTTTATTTTTTCAGTCATTGGTGAGGAGTTGGGTTTAGCTGGTGTGCTCGCCATGCTCGTATTGTTCGGCTTGTTCTTTTGGCGGTTGTTATTTATTATTAAAAAAACCAATGATGATTTTGTGGCTACGGCCGTCACTGGTATTTTGATCCTATTTTTTGTCCAGTTATTTACCAATGTCGGAGCCAATTTGGGGCTGCTGCCCATTACCGGGGTGACCCTGCCCTTTGTCAGTTATGGCGGCTCGTCGCTTGTTATAAATCTGCTTTTAGTCGGTATTGTCGAGAGTATGATTGTAAAGAATTATTAATTTTTTTGAGGTTTTATGGATTAAGGGCCTGCCCTGTAGTGAGCGAGCCGAGCGAGCTCTACTACAGGGTTGACATTTTTTCAAAAATCCTTTAGTATTAGTGCATATTAAATCTATGGCTGAAAAAGACAATCAGGCCGATTCCTGGAAGAAAACCTTAAAATTTATTAGTAATTGCCCGGTTTGTAAGGCTGTCTATGCCGTTGAGTCAGTAAAAATACTTGATACGCACAGCCATGCTGGCGCTGCGGAAGCGAAATTCGTTCATTTTTTTTGCGAAAAATGCCGGACAAACTTCATTGCCATGGTCATGATGATGGCCAAGGGTATTAGTACGGTGGGCATGATTACAGATTTAAGTTTTTCAGATGTAGAGAAATTTTATCATCTGCCACCGCTAACTGTGGATGAGCTGATAGAAGGTAGACAATTTATCAATAATAAAAATTTTAATATTTAGTATATGTCGTTTACGCTTACTGCGAATGCACGCAATGTAAAGGGAGAAAAAATGAGAACCAGAACAGTCATTCCGGCTGTCGTGTATGGTATGGGTGGAGAAGCAACTTCTATTAGTCTTGGCTATGATGAATTTGCGAAATTATACGCTGAAGCTGGTGAGGCAAGTTTGATTGATTTATCTTTGGATGGAAAGGCTGAAGGCAAGGTCTTGATCCATGATATTCAATATGATCCGGTTACTGATCGAATTGCGCATGTTGATTTGCGCCGCATTGATATGAATAAATCCATGACTGCTACCGTAGAGCTTCGATTTATCGGTGAATCCCCGGTTATCAAAGAACAAGGCGGTACACTCATGCATAATATTAGTGAAGTAGCGGTAGAATGTTTGCCAAAAGACTTGATCTCTCACATTGACGTCGATATTTCTCTCCTTAAGACCTTTGACGATTTAATCAAGGTCAAAGATTTGCCAGTGCCAGCTACGGTAAAAATTACCGCTCCTCAAGCGGATGATCTGGTGGCCAAAGCTATCCCAGCCCTTACTGAAGATGAGATTAAAGCTATGGAAGCTGCTTCTGCTCCAGCCGATTTGAGTAAGATTGAAGACGCTAAGAAGAAAGAAGAGGCTGAAGAAGGTGCTGATGCAGAAGGCGGTGCAGCGGCTAAAAAGGAAGAAGCTGAGAAAAAATAATACTTTCCTAAAACTAAAAAACAGACTACAATACGGTTGGTCTGTTTTTTAATTATTTTTTATGAAAAGAGATCGTATTATCATGTTAGTAATTGGAGTACTCTTAGCCGCATCTTGTTTTTTGATCGGTTATTTTGTAATTAGCTACAAATCATTAATTGAATTCACGCAAGCTGCTTTTAGTGATGAGCTCGTAATAAGCGCCAAGAAATTTACAAGCAGCCTTGACGGTCAGCCAGTCAAGACGAAAGAAGAGACTAGTAGCGCGGTGGTAGGGGTAATGATTGATAATCATGCCGATGCGTATCCGCAGGCCGGCATTTCGAAAGCTAAAATCGTCTACGAAGCGATGGTAGAGGGTGGTATTACTCGGTATTTTGCCATTTTTGATAGTCGACAAAAAGTCAACGAAGTCGGTCCGGTACGCAGTGCTCGGTTGTATTTCCTAGATTGGATACAAGAGTATGGTGATGGGCTATATGTGCATTCAGGCGGCTCGCCGCAAGCCTTAGCGGCCATTGGTCCGCGCGGTATTTTTGATGGTAATGAATTTTTCCGCGGTCAGTATTTTTGGCGCAGTCCTGATTATTTTGCTCCGCACAACCTGTTTATTAGTGGTGACAATTGGAGGAAGATGATTGTGGCCTATGGTGATACCGATAATTTATTTACCCCAGATAAAGCTTGGAAATATAGTACCGTTGTTGGTAAAACAATAGGTAAAACCAGTGTTATTACTATTCTGTTTAGTCCGGGGTATGAAGTGGTGTGGGCCTATGATAGTAAAAATTTAAATTATCTCCGCAGTATTAATGGTCGCGTGCATGTGGACAAAGACAATTCCGAAGTCCGCGCTCGCAACCTGATTATTCAATTTACTTCGGTGGGTACAATCAGCAATGATGATAAGGGTCGGCAGGAAATAAAAACCGTAGGTAGTGGGAAAGCAATTATGCTCAAAAAAGGTTCGGTCACCTATGGTACGTGGAAGAAGAATTCGCTGACTGACCGCACCAGATTTTATGACAGTAAGGGAAAAGAATTTGTTTTTGTGCCGGGAAATACGTGGGTGGAGGTTGTGCCAAGTGAAACTAAAGTTTCTATCTAATTACAGTGTAATTATAGCTAACCGATCTCTGTCGGCCAAATCTTTTTTGATTTCTATTTTTGCGGTTGGTAATTTTGATAAAATTAATTCGGTAAGTAATTTTGTTTGTCTTGGATCAAACTCAAACAAAGCTATGGTGGGCTGTCTGATCAGTTGAATCTGTTCTAATAATTTTCTATATAGTTCAAGTCCGTTTTCGCCAGTAAATAGAGCTATAGCGGGTTCTTTTTTTATTGTTTTACTATCCACGGAGCTGTTATTTTTCCAAGCTGACCAGCCGTAGGGGAGATTGGCAGTTATAATTAGTTTATTAGTTTGTAGGCGGTATTTTTTTAGGAAAGGTTGGAGTAAATTGCCGTGTAAAAAATTTATATTTGCTCCATGTTTGGTTGCGTTTTTTTTCGCAACCTGCAAGGCAGGTTTGGATATATCGATGGCAAATGTTTGAATAGGTATTGCTAAACTTTTTAAGATAGAAATTGGAATGCAGCCGGTGCCAGTACCGACATCAATTACAGTTATGTTGCTGTTCTTGTTTTTTAATTCATTATTCAAAATTCCAAGCGCCTCTTCCACTATTAATTCAGTTTCCGGACGAGGAATCAAGACATTTTTATTTACATAAAAATCAAGGCCATAAAATTCTTTATGGCCGATGATAGCGGCAATTGAATAGCCTTTCTGCCTAAGATATATATAGTATCGCAATCGAATCTGTTGCCACAAAGATAGCTTGCTTTCAGGATAGGTGAAGATAAATTCTTTCGGTTTGTTGATCGTATGAGCGATCAGAATTTCGATATCTAATGAGGAAAGGTATGTGTATTTTTTTTGTGCCTCACGAATAGTCATACCGCTTTATTCATCCTCGTCTTCTGCGGCCCCGGTATCATCAAATCCTTCCGCTTCAGCTTTGCGCAGCGTGGTAATAATTGGTGCGATATCCCCATCTAAAATTTTAGGAATGTTATTCCAATTTTGGTGGATGCGATGATCGGTAATTCTGTCTTGAGGAAAGTTGTACGTACGGATTTTTTCGCTGCGATCACCGGTGCCGATCTGTGAACGACGTTTTTCAGTAATGGCTTTCATTTGTTCTTCTCGCTGGGCTGCATAAATACGAGCGCGCAGGACCTCCATAGCCTTTTCTTTGTTGGCCGCTTGGGAGCGTTCGTCCTGGCACTGCACCATAATCCCGGTTGGAATATGGATAATACGCACAGCTGAGTAAGTAGTGTTTACACTTTGTCCGCCAGCGCCGCCGGAACAAAAGGTATCGATTCGCAAATCTTTCTGATCAATTTTTATTTCCGTCTCTTCGATTTCAGGCAAGACGGCTACGGTCACGGTAGAAGTGTGAATACGGCCTGATTTTTCTGTGTCAGGTACACGTTGGACACGATGTACGCCCATTTCGTATTTGAGATCCTTGTATACATTTCGTCCTTTGATGGAGAAGATAACTTCTTTAAAACCGCCGATCCCAATCCGATTAGCGTCAAGAATCTGTGTTTTCCAACCTTGGGCATCGGCATAGCGGTTATACATGCGGTAGAGCTCGGCAGAAAAGAGGGCAGATTCGTCGCCGCCCACGCCGGCTCTGATTTCGACAATGACATTTTTTTTATCAAATGGATCTTGCGGTCTGGTGAGTTCTTCCAGTTCTTTTTCTAAAGCGGTTTTTTTATTTTCCAAATCTGGCAATTCTGCGGCGGCCATTTCTTTGAGTTGCGGATCGGTTTCGCTAGTAATAAAAGTTTGTGTGTCGGTCCAGGCTTTTTCAAGTGTACCCAGTTCTTTTATTTTTTCTACGATTGATTTGATTTCTGTATACTCTTGTGACACCTCTTTGATTTTTTGAGGATCATTAAGCAC
>CAYNEQ010000001.1:0-25195 GCA_964396295.1 uncultured Gammaproteobacteria bacterium | reverse complement strand
ATTAAAAAAACAGACTAAATCAAAAGTATTATAGTCTGTTTTTTAAGATTGTGACAGCTAAGCGTTTTCTTTTTCAGCAGCTTTCTTGGCGGTTTTTTTGGCAGCGACGGCAGCTTTCTTTACTTTTTTACCTTTACGAGTGGCAGCGGCAGCGGTTTGTTTGCCTGCTTTTTCTTGGAATTTTTCTACACGGCGAGCAGTGTCGACAAATTTTTGTTTGCCGGTATAAAAAGGATGGCACTTGTTGCATAGTTCCACGCGGATAGTTTTGAGGGTGCTGCCGGTAGTGAATTTATTGCCACAAGCACAAATTACTTCCGTATCATTATGATATTCTGGATGAATGTTTTTCTGCATACATTTTTAGAGATTTTTATAAGGTGCTCATATAGTAGCACTATTATCTTGGTTTGTCAATATTAATAAGGAAAAGCCCTTGACTAAATCCCATTTCTCCTATATACTCACCACATCTTAATTTACTCTCGCTAGCCAAATTTTTCCTCCCTTGGACCACTCCGGGGCAAGGCTAGGAGGCAATAATAAGGAAAATATGTCAAAGAAAATGCCAACATTGTTGGAAATGTTGAAGGCTGGGGTTCACTTCGGCCATCAAAAATCTCGCTGGCACCCGAAAATGGAACCATTCATTTTTGGTGTTAGAAACGGAGTGCATATAATTGATCTTGAAAAAACTCAAGTTCAACTTACTACTGCGCTCGAGTATGTACGAAATCTGGCTGCCAAAGGTCAGAATATTTTATTTGTGGGCACAAAACGTCAGGCTCGTGAAGCGGTCAAAGCCGCAGCCTTGTCTTGCGAAATGCCATATTTGGTAGAACGCTGGATCGGTGGACTTCTTACCAACTTTGAAGAAGTGATACGTCGTTTGAAGAAATATAAAAGTTTGAAAGAAATGTTTGCCACCGGCGAAATTGAGAAGTATACTAAGAAGGAACAAGTGGTAATGAAAAAACAATTGGAAAAGTTAGATAAGTATCTTATCGGTTTGACCGCTCTAGAACGTTTGCCGGATGCTGTCTATATTGCCGATATGCGTACCGAAAAGACTGCCTTGGCAGAAACCGAACGCACAGAAGTGCCAACCGTGGCTGTCTGTGATACTAATACCAATCCAAATAAGGTTAATTATCCAATCCCAGCTAACGACGATGCGGTAAATTCAATCACTATGATTGCCAACCTCGTGGCCGAAGCTGTGAACGAAGGTAGAAAAGAATGGGAAAAGAAAAAACAAGAAAGAGCTAAGGAAGAGCCAGCTAAACAGGTTGTTGCTCAGGAAGAAAAGACTCCAAGAAGAGCTCTCAAAAAAGAAGAATCAATTTAATAACTTCAAAACTATATGTCAATTACAGCTTCTGACGTAGCCAAACTCAGGTCTCTTACCGGAGCTGGCATGATGGATTGTAAAAAAGCCCTTGATGAAGCCGAAGGGGACATGGAAAAAGCTACAGAAATTTTACGTAAAAAAGGTATTGTGAAAGCTGCTAAGCGCACTGATAAGGTGGCAGCCGAAGGTACAACCATGGTGAAAGTCTCAGGGGACACTGCGGTAGTATTAGAAGTGAACTCTGAAACAGACTTTGTCGCGCAAAATGAAGACTTTAAGAAATTGGTCGTAAATTTTGCTGATGCGTTACTTGCTGCCAAGCCGGCTAATTTAGAGGCTGCAATGAGTGTGACCGCTGAAGGCCAGTCCTTACAAGATCATTTGAATAACTTAACTGCTAAAATTGGTGAAAAGATCACCTTGCGTCGTTTTGCCGTGGTAGAAAAAACCGGTGGTGATGTCTTTGGTGCCTATTCACATTTGGGCGGCAAGATTTCGGTATTGATCTTATTGAAAAATAGTACTGATAATGCCTTGGCAACTGACGTTGCTATGCATGCGGCGGCCAGTAATCCAAAGTATGTCGCTCGCACGGAAGTACCGGCCGAAACTATTGAGAAAGAAAAAGAAATTTATACCGAACAGCTCAAACAGCAAGGCAAGCCAGAAGCAGCTATTCCAAATATTTTGAAAGGCAAGTTGGATAAATTTTACAGTGAGATTTGTTTATTGGAACAGCCATTTATCAAAGATGAAGAAAAAACTATTCAGCAGCTTATTGGAAGCGGTGCCGCAATAGAAAAAATGGTACGCTTTGAATTAGGAGAAGGACTGGAAAAAGAAGCGACTGATTTTGCCGCTGAGGTAGAAGCGCAGTTGAAATAAGAGACTAAAATATATGCCCCGCCTTGTAAAGGTGGGGCATATTTTGTTATACTTGACCATATTAATTAGATTATTATCATGAACAAATTAATTGTACATCGACAACGAGTAGGGCCGATTTTAGGCAGACATCCGTGGGTTTTTTCCGGTGCGTTGCAACATATCCCTGAAGGGCTTAATAGTGGCGATCCGGTTGTGCTCACAAATGAAGAGGGAAATTTTTTAGCCCAGGGTTATTTTAATTCTTATTCACAAATTGCAGTACGTTTGTGGAGTTGGGATGAACAGGATGTAATTGATAAAAATTTTTTTAAAAAAAGAATTGCGGCTGCCTCTGCAACCAGAAGAGATTTAGTTGAAAACAAGAAGACGGATTCGTATCGTTTGGTGCATAGTGAAAATGATTTATTGCCGGGACTGATTGTAGATAAATATGCGGACTATTTGGTGTTACAGTTTCATACCAGCGGTATGGAAGTTTGGAAAAAACAAATTGTGGAAGCATTAAAAGAAATCGTGAAGCCTGCTGGTATATATGAACGGTCAGATGTGCGTACGCGGGGTATAGAAGGTGCTGAGAAACAGGTCGGTCTCTTGTATGGTAAAGTCCCGGAGAAAATAAAAATCTCTGAAAATGGCTTTAAATTCTGGGTTGATATCATGGGCGGTCAAAAAACCGGCTTCTTTCTGGATCAGCGAGATAAGCGATTAGCCTTAACCAAATATGCAGCCGATAAAAATGTCTTAAATTGTTTTTCTTACTCCGGAGGATTTAGTGTCTATGCGCTTGGCGCCGGGGCTAAACATGTGGTGAGTGTCGATGCGTCGGAAAGCGCGCTAGAATTAGCGGTAGAAAACATTAAACTCAATAAACTGGATGTTAAAAAATGCGAATTTGTCTGTGGTGATGTGAAGGAATATTTGTATGACGAACAAACTAAGAATAAAAATTTTGATATTATTATTTTAGATCCACCAGCGTTTGTTAAGGATAGACATAAGGTTAAGGAAGGACTAATGGGGTACAGAAAGATCAATGAAGCGGCGTTGCGAATATTGCCGTCTGAAGGCGTGCTTGTTTCTGCTTCCTGCTCCGCGCATGTCGGCTTATCGGATTTTCGGTATATGTTGTCAGAATCAGCGGGTCGAGCGCGACGAACATTGCAGGTTTTAGAAACCTATACCCATGGTATAGATCATCCGGAATTAGCTGCGTTTACTGAAGGAGAATACTTGAAATGCGTGTTTGCAAAAGTGGTATAAACTAGTTATACTTTAGGTTATAAATGAGAAATGTATGTTAAAAAAAGCAGGGATAGTTATATATGTAATTGTATCGGTAGTAATTGTTGTTTGTTTGCTCTGGGGTGCTCTGGCGTTAATCTCTGCTTTGTATTTTGATAATAGTGATTTGAAACCCGGCAAAGACTATGTTACCGAATATGTCTCGCCGACTAGTCCCTATGCAGTTGAGGTGCTTTACGATGAAAATCATCATCCTATTGATATAATAATTGTAAAAGCAAAAAGCGGGGTATCGGTCGCGGGAGTAGGACAAGATGCTTTTTCTTACGAAATTAAAGAGACAACTTCGACGATGACGATCGTATTGTATGATAATGAGGGGGTGGTCAGCGGCACCTATGAGTTTGATACCAAAAAAGGTGAGTGGGTCACCAGCCAGATTTCGTCAGTTGAAAATAATTTAAATGGTTTTGAGTATAGAAATAATAATTATAATTTCTCTTTATCCTTTCCAAAGAGTTGGGGTAATATCTCTGAAAAAATAACCTCTGGCCCAAAAGAAAGAAAAATTTTTAAAACTGTAAAATTGACATCTGAAAAAGACCCGAAGAGGTATGTGAATATAACTTTGGTCGATGTGAAATTCAGAGAAGATCCGTTGGTTGCGGCTGATCCGATGGAGTTTGTAACAAAAAATTCTGATTTTGCCTTTTATTATTCTGGCGCAGGGGATCAAATGGCAGAGATGATGAAAACATTTAAATTATTCTAATATATGAATAAAAAATTATTAGGACGATCATTTGTCCATGCATTTCTTGTGTTCTTGTACATCGTTGGCATAGCCGCCTTTTTTCATTTTGGATTAGCTACAGCTTTCGTGCGGGTGCCGGAGTTTTTCGCCCCGGTTATTATATTGTCATTGCTAGTTCTGTCCGCAAGCATTATGGCAATATTGGTGTTCGGTAAACCGGTTTTGTTATATTTGGATAACCAGAAAAAGGATGCGATTACCCTGTTATTTTATACGGTTAGCTGGTTAGCAATTATCTTCCTTCTTACTTTAGTATCTGTTTTAATGGGTTATTAATTTCTATTTTTAACTTATTCATATAATAATATGAACATTGCTATCAACGGTTTTGGAAGAATAGGCAGACAAGCCTTCAAAGTCGCATTTGCAAAAAAAATAAAAATTGTCGCTATTAATGATTTGACTGATACCAAAACCTTGGCGCATCTGTTAAAATACGACACGGCCTATGGCAAATATGAATTGCCGGTGGAATATGATGAAAAGAATTTGATTGTTAAAGGCAAAAAAATTCCTGTCTTTGCCGAGAAGGATCCAAGCATGTTGCCGTGGAATAAATTAAAAGTAGATATAGTGCTCGAATGTACCGGTAGATTTACCGATAAAGATGGCGCAAGTTTGCATCTCAAAGCCGGTGCCAAGAAAGTTGTGATTAGCGCGCCAGCCAAAGGCGGCGGTGTGCCGACCTATGTTCGCGCCGTTAATTGTGCCAAGTGTAAAAAAGAAACTTCGCCCGTCATCAATAATGCTTCTTGCACTACAAATAGCATAGGTCCAGTGATGGCCGTGCTCAATGAAAAATTTGGCATTGAAAAAGCCATGATGACTACGGCGCATGGCTATACCGCAGATCAGAATTTACAAGACGGTCCGCACCGAGATTTGCGTCGAGCCAGAGCCGCTGCAGAAAATATTGTGCCAACAACCACTGGCGCGGCCATTGCCGTGACCGAAGTTATTCCTGGTTTAGTGCAGTTGTTTGATGGCTTAGCCTTGCGTGTGCCGGTGCCAACCGTGTCAGTCTCAGATATGACAGTGCTGCTCAAAAAAAATGTGACTAAGGAAGAAATAAATAAAGCGCTGGTTGATGCGTCCAAGACCGAGCGGTTTGCGGGAGTGCTTACTACCACAAATGAACAATTAGTTTCTTCAGATTTTGTGGGTAACACCCATTCAGCCATTGTAGATTTGAGTTTGACCAATGTGATTGGTGGAAATTTGGTAAAAGTGGTAGCCTGGTATGATAATGAGGTTGGCTATGCGAATCGGTTGATTGAAATTGCGGAGTTGTATATTTAATAAAAAAAGCGAAGGCCGGCGCGTGCAGAGCACGGCCGGCCAGGAAACAGGAAAGGAGATTAAGCTATCGATGGCCTCTTGTGTGTCAGAGCTTGCGTAGCGACCACACGCCCCAGATGAGCGTACCGATCATGACGATACAGAGAATCACGATCGGGATGGCCAACCAGATCGGAACTTCCGAGTCGGCCCTGCTGTGGTGAAGAAGCAGGGGCAAGGCCGGGTTAGCGGGCGGGACGATGATCAGCGGTGCAGCCATGTTCGTACTCCTTGTGCTATCGAGGTTTTAGCCCCTGGTTTTAAGAGGGGATAATTCCATCGATAGAAACTAATCATACCATAATTAATCAATTTTGTCAATATATTAAAGCGAAATAATGGCTAATTATAGATAAATTTATGAGAATTCTCACAACCGAAACAACAGATAAAGTGGGGCAGGAGGTATTACTCAAAGGCTGGGTCAATGCCCGGCGCAATATGGGCAAAATTGTCTTTTTGGATTTGCGTGACCGGGAGGGGGTTGTGCAGGTGGTCGGTGTGCCGAGCGAACTGGATGAGCGGTCACAAGATCTGCTCAAAGATGTTCGTCCGGAATGGGTATTAGAAATCCACGGTATGGTAAACGAGCGCGGAGCCAAACAAAAAAATCCAGATATGCCGACCGGCAATGTGGAAGTCTTGATGAAGAAATTAGTGGTGCTTAATAAAGCCGAGACACCGCCATTTGAAATTGATAAAGATACCAGCGGAATCAATGAGGAGTTAAGACTCAAGTATCGTTATCTCGATTTACGCTCCGAGCGGTTGCAGAAAAATATTCGCTTGCGTAATGCCTATGTCCAGGCCTGCCGCCAATATTTATTATCCAATCATTTTGCAGAAATTGAGACCCCTTATTTGACCAAAGCTACTCCAGAGGGATCGCGTGACTTTATTGTGCCGTCTCGTTTGCAGGCCGGTAAATTTTTCGCTTTGCCACAGAGTCCGCAGCAATATAAACAGCTCTTGATGGCCAGTGGGTTTGAGCGCTATTTCCAGACCGCTCGTTGCTTCCGTGATGAAGATCCTCGGGCTGATCGTGGGTTTGAGCATACCCAAATCGATATTGAGATGAGTTTTGTAGAACGTGAAGATGTGATGCAAATGGTGGAAGGTATGATTACCCAGACCGTGGAATCTCTGGGGTATACGATTAAGCAAAAACCGTTTCCTCGGCTGACGTATCAAGAATCAATGGCTAAATATGGCGCTGATAAGTTTGATATGCGCACCGAAGAGGACAAGGCTAACGGAGTATTGGCTTATGCCTGGGTAGTGGATTTTCCGTTTTTTGAAAAAACCGAAGAAGGCGGTTGGACGTTTACCCACAATCCATTTTCCTCTCCTAAGCCAGAATTTTTAGCCGACCATTTAGCAGGAAAAAACATTGAAAATATTTTGACTACTCAATACGATCTCGTCTGTAATGGCTACGAAACTGGTGGCGGTAGTATTCGTGCTCATGACCCAGAAGTACTGCGGGCTACCTATAAAATCATGGGCTATAGTGATCAAGAGATTGAAGAGTCAGTTGGCCATATGCTTGAAGCCTTTAAGTACGGTACGCCGCCGCATGGAGGTATTGGTATGGGTGTAGAACGAATGATAATGATTTTGACTAATGAAACGTATTTACGTGAAGTGCAAGCATTTCCTATGACTGGCTCGGCGCATACGGCGGTTATGGACGCGCCGAGTGAATTGCCCATACAAGCGTTGCGAGATTCGCATATACAGATAAATAAATAATCTAAATTGTCATCCTGAGGGTTGCGCCCGAAGGATCTCTGTTCGTTCAATAATTAAGACAGAGATTCTTCACTTTGTTCAGAATGACAGGATGTTATGTCAGCCGAATTAAAGTTAGATAAATTTGAAGGGCCGCTTGATTTGTTGTTGCAGTTGATTGAAAAGGAAGAATTGAATATTACCGAAGTGGCCATCGCCAAAGTCACAGAACAGTTTTTTTTGTATCTTGATAAGCTAGAGTCAAACCGTCCGGAAAAACTTGCTGATTTTTTGGTTGTAGCCACCAAGCTCATTCATCTTAAATCTCACAGCTTGCTCCAATATGCCATGCCTGAACCTGAAGACACGGGCCCGGCACTAGCCGATCAACTTAAATTGTACAAACAGTATGTCGATGCGAGTAAAATCATTAGTGGTTTATGGGAAGAAGGTAACGTTGCATATGGTCGTATCGAACCGCCCATAAAAAATACAGAGTTTGTCTTGCCGAGCAATGTTAGCCAAGATAATTTGCATAAGGCCATGACAGCGCTACTTCGCAGATTAAAACCTGTCGATCCGCTGCCAAAGGTTACTATAGATCATTCAGTATCAGTCAAACAAAAAATAGATTCCATTAGGAATTTATTAAAAGATCATAAACAATTAAATTTTTCGCAGTTATTATTATCCGCGCAGAACAAGACAGAAGTTATTGTTAATTTTTTGGCAATTCTAGAACTGGTGAAACAACAATCCGTGCGTATCAAACAAGTCAATTCATTTGAGGATTTATTAGTCATGAGAAATTAGTTATATGTCACTCTCATCAAAATTAGAGTCAGTATTGTTTGTTGCTTCTAAGCCGGTCGCGATTAAGAAGTTGGCTTCTGTGTTAAAAGTGAATCAAGAAGAATTGCTAGAGGATCTCACTGGGTTGCAGCAAAAATATAACCAAGAAGATTCTGGGATTGTTATTTTAAAAAATAATGATGAGTGGCAGATGGTTTCCAGTCCGGATAATAAAGAAGAGGCGGAAAATTTTATGAAAGCCGAAGTGTCCGGCGAGCTCACCAAGCCGCAGCTGGAAACGTTAACTGTAGTTTCGTATTGCGGACCGATTACCAAGCCGGAGCTCGAGCAGATCAGAGGGGTCAATTGCGGTCTCATCTTGCGCAATCTCATGTTGCGTGGACTGGTCAAAGAAAATGAAGACAGCGTCAGCCTCTTGCCAACCTATGAAGTGACCATGGAATACTTACGGCATTTGGGGGTAAATTCGCTCGAAGAATTGCCGGATTATGCACAGTTGCATAATCATCCATATATTGCTAATCTTAACACCACCGTTGAGTAGTTCCCAATTGTCATTCTGAGCGAAGCGAAGAATCCCTGTCTCAACTATTAAACGGACAGAGATCCTTCGGGCGTACCCTCAGGATGACAAACAAAACACAATTTTATTATGTCCCCTAAATTAAAAGATTTTCTTTCTTCCTTTGGCATGATGCTTGCCGGAGTCTTGTTGTTATTTTTTTCTTCGGTTTTTGTTTCTTCAGATAAAAAATTAGACTTTTTACATTTTCCCACCAGTGGCAAACGACTAGTGCAGGTTGGGGGAGATGTAACTCCGGATAACTTGCCGAAGAGCAGACCTGTTAAACCGGTAGCCAAGAATAATGGCACTTATCCCAATCCCTTAACAGCCATTTCGGCGATTGCGTTGGATACAAAAACAAAAACTATCTTATTTAAAAAAAATGAGGCAACTCTTCGACCACTCGCCAGTATTAGCAAGCTCATGTCAGCGATGGTGTTGTTGGACCTGTCCCCAAATTGGAATAGTGTGGCTACGATTAAAGATAGCGATGTGGCCGGCGATCATTTGGTGACGGCAGGGGAAACTTTTAGCTTAGATGACTTGTGGCATGCCGGCTTAATTGGTTCATCAAACACCGCCATTAATGCCTTGGTGCGCAGCACCGGAAAAACGGTTGAGGAATTCGTGGCCCTGATGAACCAAAAAGCCAAAGATCTGCATTTTGATTCTATGGTATTTGATGAACCGACCGGACTATCAAGCAAAAACGAAGCAACAGTGCTTGATACAGCCAAGATGTTGATTGATGCGCTTAAATTTGAAAAAATTTATAGCGTTGTCCAGATGGGTGATTATTATATTCGGCCTATCCAAACCGGCAAAGCCAGACAAATCTGGACCACGAATTGGCTTTTGACCAACTGGGTGCCCAATACATTCAAAGTAGAAAATATTGCCGGTAAGACTGGGTATATTGAAGATTCCGGGTACAATTTTGTTGTCAATTTAACCGATAATAATAACCATACCATTACGGTGGCAATTTTGGGCGCCGCAACCAATGAGGAGCGCTTTAGCGAGGCACGCGATGTGGCAACTTGGGTGTTTAATCAGTACTTATGGCCAGATCAAGAAGGATATAATGATTTAGTTGAATAATTTCCTTATGAATGATGTTGTTATAGGTAAAGGAAAATTAGCAGGTAAAGGTGTATATGCTGGCCGTGATTTTAAAAAAGGTGAAATAGTGATTAAGTATAAATTAAAATTTCTCTCAAACGAGAAATATAAGAGTCTGCCTAAAAAAGAAAAAATGTTCACCCATTCCTACCGGGGTAGAATTTATCTCTATTCAGAACCAGAAAGATACGTTAATCATTCAAAGCGTCCAAATACTATACAGGACCATATTAAAAAGGCCGATGTTGCTCTCAGAAATATTAAAAAAGATGAAATGATAACATGTGATGCCTCAAAAGACAATGTTATATAGGCTTCGATTTAATCTTTTTCTTCTCTAAATGTAACAAAAGGAGTATACTATGCATTATATAGATATACTCCTTTTTTATTTATAAAATGAAAACGATTGAGCACGCGGGGAAATTATTTGGTAAAACCGTATTGCTGCGGGCTGATTTTAATGTCTCCATGAAGGGTAGGAAAATTTTGGATAATTATAAAATAAAAAAGACTTTGGGTACGATTAATTTTTTAGTCGAACGCGGCGCAAAAGTTGTAATAGTTAGTCACTTAGGAAGGCCAGAAAAAGTGGAAGCGGCCTTAAGCCTCAAGCCAGTTGCCGTGGAGCTAGGTAAGTTCTTGCAGAAAAATGTGCCAGTACTATCAGTGCTAGATTTGGCTAAATCTAAAAAACAAATAGAAAAATTACCAGTCGGGACCGTAGTGATGCTAGAAAATATTCGCTTTGCCAAAGGCGAGCGAGATAATAGCCTCAAATTTACCAACGAACTAGTAAGTTTGGCTGACCTCTTCGTCTTGGATGGGTTTGGAGTAGCGCATCGGCAATCTCCGTCAGTCACCGGTGTGGCCAAGTATTTGCCTGCCTATGCTGGATTATTATTAGAAGAAGAGCTGACCGGTTTGACCCAAGTCATGAAAAAACCGAAGCGGCCGCTCGTCCTAGTTTTGGGCGGCATTAAAGTAGAAACAAAAATTGGAGTACTAAAAAACTTTTTATCAAAAGCCGATCATATTCTGTTGGGCGGCGGCATCTTTAATACCTATTTGTGGGCCAAAGGATATAAAGTTGGCGTTTCCATGGTAAATAAAAAATTCAAAAAAGAAGTCTTGGATTATGTGCCGAAAAAGAAAGTCATTTTGCCGGTAGATGTAGTGGTAGGGACCGCCAAAGGTAAGATGGCTATGGCCATGCCAATAAAGGCGCTAAAGATGAAAAAAGATTTAGGTATGTTTGATATCGGACCGGAAACAGTCAAATTATTTTCTCGCTATATTAAAAAAGCCAAAACTATTGTTTGGAACGGCGCCTTGGGGTACTTTGAGCAGCACCCATATCAGTACAGCACCTATAGCATTGCGCGTGTTATAGCTTCCCAATCAAAACGTCATGCCTATGGAGTCGCGGGCGGCGGAGAAACGATTACGATTTTACAAAATTTAAAAGTTCTTTCTGACATCGATCTTCCTTCAACCGGCGGTGGATCTATGCTAGAATATTTGAGCGGAAAAAAATTGCCCGGTCTGGATGCCTTAAAATAATTTATTAATTTATTTACATTCATTTAATCGGATCAAGCGCTTTCGCGCTCTAATCCACAAGGAGACTATATGCCTTTAACACCAGGCACAAATAATCCAAATAAGTGGGAGCAAATGACCAGTACTAGTTGCGGACGATGCGACGGCATGTGCAGTCATAATTTTGGCCGTAAGATTTTATGGACAGTCATCGGCATATTCTTGGTGTATGGCGTTTTTTATCTCGGTACATTGATTAGAAATAATTTACAACAATATAATTTCATCGGTCGCGCTCCACGGATGGAACGCACGATTAGCGTCAATGGTTTTGGTAAAGTGACTGGCAATAACGATATTGCTCAGACAACTATTGGTTTTTCTAACACTGACAAAGACATTGCCAAGGCCCAGGCAGACAATAAAAAAGTTATGGACCAGGTTTATGCTGAGCTTAAGAAACTTGGTGTCGCCGAAAAAGATTTGCAAGGCAATTACAATATTTATCCGGAATATAATTATACGCAAGAGAGAGGTCAAGAATTAAAGGGGTATCGAGTGAGTAATAGTTTGACCATTAAAATTAGAGATTTAAATAAAATCAGTGAAATTTTGGGGTTGGCCGGTAAATACGGCGCCAACGAAGTCGGTGGTTTAAGCTTTACTATTGATGATCCAGAAAATTTAAAATTACAAGCAAAACAAAAAGCTTTGGCTGATGCCAAAATGAAAGCTGATACTTTGGCCAGAACCTTAAATGTTAAATTGGGCGGCGTGGTCAGTTATTATGAAAGTGAAGCGGCTGATGATTACTACTCTCCAAAGTATGATATGGCTATGGGAATGGGCGGCGGGGCCATGAATTCAATTGCGCCTCAAGCCGTACCATCCGGAAGTGCAGATGTGAATATGAACGTCACCATTGTCTACGAAATTTTACCCTAAACCGTAAAACTAAAAAGGAGCCTGAAAAGGCTCTTTTTTGTTAGAAAGTGGTGTGATATAATGAGCGAAGTTAAGCGGTTAATCTTAATTAATCTGTCTATGCAAATCAAAGACATTAAAGCCAGAGAAATACTTGATTCTCGAGGAAACCCGACGGTTGAAACTAAAATTATCTTAGCTAATGGTATCAGTGCGGTAGCCAAAGTCCCGTCTGGAGCTTCTACCGGCGCTCATGAAGCCCTGGAGTTGCGTGATGGTGGTAAGCGCTATGGCGGCAAAGGAGTCTTGCAGGCAGTCAAGCATGTAAATACACTGATTGCCAAAGCGCTGGTGGGAATGGAAGTGGAAAATATTGAACTGATAGATAAAACAATGTTGGCGCTTGATGGGACCAAAAATAAATCTAAACTTGGAGCCAATGCCATTCTATCTGTATCGTTAGCTGCCGCCCGCGCTGGTGCCATGGTAGCCAACGTGCCGTTGTATAAGTATATACGTCAGATTTATAATTTAACAGAAACAAATTATCGGTTGCCGGTGCTAGGCATGAATATTATAAATGGCGGCCGTCACGCCGATAACGGGTTATCGATTCAGGAATTCATGATCATGCCAAAGCATAGGCTCTTGCGTGAGCGGGTGCGTATGGGATCCCAAATTTTTCATAGTTTAGCAGCGCTCTTGAGTCAAAAGGGTTACACAACCGGCGTGGGAGATGAGGGTGGTTTTGCTCCTGAGTTGCTCAATAACGAACGAGGATTACAGTTGATAATGCAGGCCATCAAGCTGGCCGGTTGGGAACCGGGTAAGCATGTCTTTTTGGCGCTTGATATCGCTGCTTCGGAATTCTATCGTCATGGCAGTTATTATTTTGCGAGTAAAAAACAAGGTTGGACAGCTGGTAAGATGATAGATACGTTTAGTGGGTGGAAAAAAAAATATCCCATCGTTTCTCTTGAGGATGCTCTAGCCGAAGATGATTGGGCAAATTGGAAGAAATTAACGAGCGAACTGGGAAAGAAAATTATCTTAGTCGGTGATGATCTATTTGTGACAAATCCGGAAAGAATTTCTCGGGGTATTGCCGAGGGTGTAGCCAATACGGTCTTAATCAAAGTTAATCAGATCGGCACGTTATCTGAAACCATGGCCGCCATCAAATTGGCTCGTCAGCACAAATACCAAATTTTTATTTCTCATCGGAGTGGTGAGACGGCTGATACCTTTATCGCTGATTTAGCTGTAGCTGTAAATGCAGAATTTATGAAGACCGGATCCATGTCTCGTTCAGAACGTATTGAAAAATATAATCGCTTGATGGAAATAGAAGAAGAATTGGGCTTGTAATCTATGTATAAAAAAAAGACAACTGTACTTGTTATTGTCGATGGTTGGGGGGTTGGCGATCCAAAAGACCCGGGCAATCCAGTGACTCCCAAAACCGCGCCTAACTACTTTTCCTACTTGAAAAAGTATCCGAATTGTCAGTTGGAAGCCAGTGGCGCTAGTGTTGGACTCTTTAAAGGGCAAGAGGGTAATAGTGAGGCTGGGCACCTCAATCTTGGTGCTGGTCGGGTAGTCAAGCAAGATGCGCTATATATTTCCGAATCCATAACAGATGGATCATTTTTTAAAAACAACGCTTTTCATCAAGCCGTTCACCACGTTAAAAAATATAAAACTGCTATTCATTTGATGGGGCTCTTGTCCAATCATAATAGTGCCCACGCTTTGCCTGAACATTTGTATGCGTTGCTGGAATTATTGCGTCGAGAAAAAATCAGCCAGGTCTATTTGCATTTATTTACCGATGGTCGGGATTCGGGCGAGTATGAAGCAAATAAACATCTAAGACTGCTGCAAAAACATCTTCAGGGTAAAGAAAAGATTGCTACGGTGATGGGGCGTTTTTATGCCATGGACAGAAATAAAAATTGGGAGCGTACCAAGGCTGCTTATGAAGCCTTGGTATTAGGCAAAGGCCGGAAAGCTACCAGTGCTGAGGAAGCCTTGCGGGAAGCATATAATAAAAAAGAGTCGGATGAGTTTATCGCCCCTACAGTAATTACAGAAAAAAATAAACCAGTCGCGGCCATTAAAGATAATGACGCCGTTTTCTTTTTCAATCTTCGCAGCGACCGGTCTCGTCAACTTACTAAGGCTTTTGTACAGAAGAATTTTAAAGAAATGAATCCAGGCGCTTTTAGCCGCAGTAAGCATCCGAAAAATATTCGTTTTGTCGCGTTAACTGATTTTGGTCCTGATTTACCGGATGTGTTGACTGCTTTTCCTAGTCGAGATGTGCAGTACGGATTAGTGCAAAGCCTCTGTCCCAGAAAACAATTATATATTGCCGAGTCGGAAAAATTTGCTCATATTACTTATTTTTTAAATGGCGGCTATGCCCAGCATTTTTGTGATGAAAATTGGGTAAAAATCAGCTCGCTGGATGTGCAAAATTATGCCACTAAACCTGAAATGAGCGCTCATAAACTGGCTGATTATGTGGTTAATGCCCTTGAGGCCGGGACGTATGATTTTATTGCCATGAATTTTGCCAATATGGACATGGTCGGCCATACCGGTGATTTTGCGGCCGGGCAAAAAGCGGTGGCTGTGGTTGACGAGGCGATTGGCAAGATTATACAATCAGTAGTGCGTAATCATGGGCAAGCTATGATTACGGCTGATCATGGCAATATTGAAATGATGATTAATCCTGAGACCGGTGAACCTGATACGGAACATTCCACCAATCCCGTGCCCTGTATTATCGTAAATAGTTTTGTAAAAATTAAACGGAAACTACCAAATGGCAAATTGGCGAATGTAGCGCCGACCATTTTAACCATGATGGGTATAACGCCGCCAGCCGAAATGACGGCTAAAAGCTTAATCTAATATCTTATGAGTTATAAACCAGTTGTCTTGGTAATTATGGATGGATGGGGAGTAGCGCCTGATTCAGACGGTAATGCGATTACGAGAGCTAGCACACCTAACTTTACTAAATTTATAAAAAATTATCCCACCATGACCATTCATGCTTCTGGCAATGAAGTGGGCTTGTTGTTTGGTGAGATGGGAAATTCGGAAGTCGGTCACTTAAATATTGGTGCGGGTCGGGTCTATTACCAAAGTTGCCCGAGAATTAATATGTCGATAGCGGATGAAAGTTTTTATGAAAATGAAGCTTTGTTATCTGCAATTACCAAAGTTGCACAAACAGGTGGAAAATTACATTTGGTGGGGCTCGTTAGTTCAGGCAATGTGCATTCCAGTAATGAGCACCTCTATGCGCTCTTGGAATTATGTCGAAGAAAAAAACTAACTGACAACGTATATATTCATGCGATTTTGGATGGCCGAGATGCGCTGTATAATTCAGGACGTGATTTTATTTTGGAATTAGAACAAAAAATGTCGGCTCTGGGCGTGGGTCAAATTGCTTCGTTATCTGGTCGTTATTATGCCATGGACAGAGACAATCGTTGGGATAGATGTGAAAAAGCGTACCGAGCTATGGTTGAAGGAAAGGCAGATCGATATAATGAGGATCCCATTGCTGCCATAGACGAAGCCTATGCAAAAGAGAATTATGATGAAGAATTTATTCCGACCGTCATTACCAATGATGGGAAGCCGCTAGCTACGTTTGGAGACAGTGATGCGATGATATTTTTTAACTTCCGACCTGATCGGGCGCGAGAACTTACTCAAGCTTTGACCGTGCCTTCATTTAATAAATTTCCGGTCACGTATTTGAAAGATCTGTTGGTCGTGACCATGACTGAGTATGCCAAAGATTTACCGGCCGCTATCGCTTTTCCGCCGGTTGTCGTACACAATTCACTGGCTGAAGTAATTAGCAAAGCCGGACTAAAACAAATGCATATTGCCGAAACGGAAAAATATGCGCACGTCACGTTTTTTCTCAACGGCACGGTTGAGGATCCGTTTCCTGGAGAAGAAAGAGCGTTAGTTCCTTCCGCGCGGGTGGCTAGTTATGACCAGCAGCCAGAAATGTCAGCGCCGGAAATTACCAAAGAGGTGAAAAAAATCATTAGTAGCGGCAAGTATGATTTTGTGGTGATTAATTTTGCCAACCCCGACATGGTAGGTCATACGGGCAATATTTCAGCTGGTATTCGAGCTTGTGAAGTTACGGATAAATGCCTGGGAGATATTGCAGATTACACCTTGGCGCAAAATGGCGTCATGGTTATTACCGCTGATCACGGCAATGTAGAAGAAATGAAAAATTTACAGACAGCTGACATAGATAAAGAACACTCGACTAATCCGGTGCCGCTCATTATTATTGGCAAAGACTTTTTAGGCCAAGCCGGATTGTCTGGCGATGCGCCGGAAGATGACCTGAGTCTGATTCAGCCGGTAGGTATTTTGGCTGATGTGGCGCCTACTATTTTGAAGCTTTTGGATGTGCCGCAGCCGGAAGACATGACGGGGCAGCCGCTGATTTAGGGTCAAAGGTCTGTCATTCTGATCTGCCTAGGGTGAAAAAGAATCCCTGTCTTATTATTGCAGGCTCATCAAGATTTTTTTAATCTTCTCAACTACTTCCAATTCAACTTGTTTAATATTTTTTCCTTCCATTACAAATGAGGCGGTTTTTTTGTTGCCTTCAGGTAAGTAGCCCTGCAGTAATACCTTGGCATCATGCTGGCGGTCAACGCACAACAATCCATGTACCTTATTTTCGCCTTGGGTATTTTCATGCAGCAAGAGTACGATTTTTGCTTCTGGTGAATTTTGAATTAATTCATCGGTCAGTTCTCGCAATTCATCCTCGGTCGCTCCGGCTCTGGCAAAATCTTCTCGGGTAATGGTAGTCCAGACAAGCCCAAGCTTTAGATCATTTTCCATATGGGTGAGCGCCGTGCCCCAGATACGTAAGGAAGCAATAGATTTAGTACGGTATAAATTTTTGACAATTTTTTCTCGGTCGGCGCCCAAGGTAATCAGTTTGCTAGCAATGCCAAGTGTGGCCGGACTGACATTAGCGGTCTTAAAGCTCTGAGTTTGGCTAATCATGCCGGTGAGCAGGAAGGTAGCAATTTCAGTATCAATGTCGGGTTCTGAAATTTGCGCTATAGTTTTATAAATAATTTCTGAGATAGAAGTGGCAGTCAGCTCCACAAAATTAATTTGCCCAAAATGTTCGTTGCCTGGATGATTGTCAATATTAATTACCGGCACTTTATAAAATAAATCTGAATTGTTTAAAAATACCGAACCAAGAGATTCCAAATCTTGGGCGCTTAAAGAAATCACGAGATCATATTTGAGGCCAGACTGCGCCGTGCGCAATTCATTTTTGGTAATGATGCCCTGTTTGGGAGTGAGATAAATAGACAGCCAATTATCTTTGATGTCATAACTCAAGGTATCAATTTTGACATTGCTAACATCGACTTTGAGAATGAATTTTTGCACGTGAGAAATTTGCGGTTGGATGTCTTCGAGATTTTTTAAGAAACGTAAAATTTTTGGCACGACAAAATTGTCAGCTACCACATCAACCTGTTTGTGTTTTTTCTCCAGGAATTTTTTCCAAGCCATGGCTCCGCAAATGGAGTCTATGGTTTGGTTGGCATTGATAACCAGTAGTATATGCCGGCTATTTTCCAGAAGATGATTGAGTTGTTCGATTTCGTTTAAGGCCATGATTCTATTGTATCTGTTTACCTGCAAATTTTAAATTAACTGCCTAATATAGCAGTATTTATTGGGTTTGTCAACTATCTAAGAAGCGCTTAAAAATGCAGACACCCCCGAGGTTGCGAGGGTGTCAAAACGTTGTTGTGAGGGGCTCCGTCTAGCGGAGCTCCATGTTCTCACCGATGATGGGCGGGCCCTGCACCTGGTAGTAGTCAGGGTCCCTCTTGCGGGCCGCATCGATAGCAGCACCCAGCGTCTTGTAGGCGGGTGAGCAGCCCACGAAGGCGCCGTCGCCACTGTTGCGGTCGGCGAGTTGGCCATTCTCGTCGACATAGCGACCCATGTCGTCAATGTCGACGCAGTAGGCGCGCGTCGGCGTGCGGTGTGGCATGGTGGCTGCCACCAGCTTCACCTTCTTCCAGAAGGGGTCGGCCGACTCGTTGGTGGTGGTCCTGGTGTGGTACATGACGAACCCGCCTGCCATGAGGCAGCAGATCGCGAAGATCTGTGCGGGTCGGCGAGAGCGGAGCTCCCGCCTTGGTGTAGCCATGGTCGAGTCCATCTGCCCTCCGTTGCTGCCGGTTGGTTGAGCACCAGCAAAGCTATCAAAAATCATATAAATTTCTAATAGCCAGGCTGGTACTTTTGACCTTGTTAAACAACGCTCTTTTGAAATGGGTCTTTGGCCCGTATGTACGGACCGTATACCACGTTCTCAATCAGCTCTATAACTAGAGATGATAGTCGAAAGAAGTATAATTATACTGTACCTAAAAAATGAGTATAATGCAAAATTGACCATTTGTCAATCATAGGGTTTTCTGTTATTATTTAGCTAATTATTGATATTCTATGCGCGAACTGCCAAAGGTGTACGAACCGCAACAGTACGAAGATGCTATCTATAAAAAATGGGAAGAATCAGGGTTGTTTAACCCTGATGTTTGTGTTGAAAAAGGTGTGACCACCTCAGATGCAGAGCCGTTTTCGATTGTTCTACCGCCACCAAATGTGACAGGCACCTTGCATATGGGTCATGCGGCCATGTTAGCTATCGAAGATGTAATGGTCCGCTACCACCGGATGAAGGGTGATAAGACGCTCTGGGTGCCAGGTACTGATCATGCGGCTATCGCTACTCAGTCAAAGGTAGAAAAAATGATCTTAGAAAAAGAAGGTAAGACTAAATATGATCTGGGGCGAGAAGAATTTTTGAAGCGCGTGGAAGAATTTGCCCAGGAGAGCCATGATACCATTGTGAATCAGTGCAAAAAAATGGGGGCTTCGCTTGATTGGAGTCGGGAAGCTTACACTCTTGATGAAAAAAGAAATTTGGCGGTACGGACGGTATTTAAAAAAATGTACGAAGACGGTTTGATTTATCGCGGCTATCGGGTGATCAACTGGTCAGTCAAAGGCCAGTCCACTATTAGTGATGATGAGATTATCTATGTCGAACGTCCGGCAAAATTATATTACTTCAAATATAGTAAAGATTTTCCGATTACGATTGCGACTACCAGACCAGAGACAAAGCTTGGCGATACGGCCGTGGCAGTCAATCCGAAAGATAAACGATATAAAAAATATATTGGCAAGGAGTTTACCGTTGATTTAGGCACAGACGCTCCGCTCAAAATTAAAATCATTGCCGACGATAGTGTCGATGCAAATTTTGGTACGGGTGCATTGGGCGTGACGCCAGCTCATAGCGCGGTTGATTTTGAAATATATCAAAAGCAAAAAGCGGCTGGAAATGACATTGGACTTATTCAGGTGATTGGTGAAGACGGCAAGATGACGCTCATGGCTGGGATGTATGCTTATGCGGGCCTGCCAGTATTAGAGGCGCGAGAAAAATTTGTAAATTATTTACGAGAAAATGATTTGTTAGAAAAAGAAGAAGACATTACTCAGAATGTCGGTACTTCTGATCGCTTTGGTGATATTATTGAGCCGCTCCCTAAGACACAGTGGTTTGTGGATGTGAGTAAGAAAATAAAAGACAGAGGAAATAAAACTTTGAAACAGTTAATGCAAGAAGCGGTGCGTGATAAAAAAATAGAGATTGTTCCGGATAGATTTGAGAAAACCTACTTCCATTGGATAGATAATTTACGGGATTGGTGTATAAGTCGCCAGTTGTGGTATGGGCATCAGATTCCAAGTTACTATAATATTACAGACCCAAAAAATCATACAGCATTTTTATATTATAAAGGCGGTATTATCGCTACCGATCAAATCCAAAATAAACTTAGTGAAATAGCTTCACAATTTCTTACTACTGGTGAAAGACAAAAAAAATTACACGAATTTGTTTGGTTTTCAAATTCTGATAGAAGTGTATGTGGCCTTACTTTTCGTATGGCATACGAGCTCGTTAAGTCGGGTATAGTGGGGTGGCAGGACTTAAAATATTATAGTGCTATAGATACCCAATGTGTTGCAACAGCTGAAAGTTATATTGACAGACCGGCTGAAGAATTTTATTTTCAAGATTTAGATACCTTAGACACCTGGTTTTCATCCGGTCTCTGGACATTTTCTACCCTTGGCTGGCCAACGACGGAGTTTACGGTGATGCGCCATGGAGAAGCTGAGCATAATATACAAGCCATCTTAGATACAACTAATGAGGGAAAATTTTCTTTGACCAGTAAAGGAAGAAAACAAGTGGAAGCAGCAGCCAAAAAACTAAAATCATCTGGCATTGAACTGATAATTGCATCCCCCTTTACCAGAACCCAAGAAACTGCGGAGATTGTAGCCAAAACTCTTGGTGTAGAAATCATAACCGACGATCGCCTCCGGGAAGTTGGTGGTAATGACATGCACGGTAAGCCAGTCGGCGACTATATGAATATGCGTAAGGCTCCGGGTGGTTGGGACGGAACCAATGGCCTTGAATCTTTTACCGAATTAAAATCTCGCGTGACAGAATTTTTTAAAGACACGCTACAGAAATATCCAAATAAAAAAATTCTTATCGTCTCTCACGGCGATCCAATACGCGTCATGCGTTCCCATACGACAGCTGATTTATACACCGAAAAATTACTACTGGATCCAGCTGGTGTGGCGACAGTAAGTATTGCTTCCGACGGAACACTTGCTGATTTATCAGTATTTCATCCGACATCTGTCATGGAAACTGGCTATGATATTTTATTTTTCTGGGTAGCAAGAATGATTTTGATGACGACCTATACGTTGGGAGAAGTTCCGTTTAAAACCGTGTACCTACATGGACTGGTGCGCGATGAGCAGGGTAGAAAGATGAGTAAGTCTTTGGGAAATATTATCAATCCGCTGGATATGATAGCCAAGTATGGTACTGATGCCACGCGGCTTTCACTCTTACTTGGCAATACACCGGGCAATGATATGAAGTTGTCAGAAGAAAAAATTGCCGGCTTCCGCAATTTTACAAATAAGTTATGGAATATTTCCAGGTTCATGCTCCTGAATATTGATGAACCGAAGGTAGAGATTAAAGAACTGAAAGCAAAAACTTTAGCAGATGAGTGGGTTTTATTTCGTTTAAATAAGGCAGTTAAGTTTGTGACTGAAAACATAGAAGATTATAACTTTTCTTTAGTAGGTGATTTTTTGCGTGAATTTACTTGGGATAATATAGCGGACTGGTATTTGGAAATAGCTAAGGTTGAAGGCGGTAAATCGGAGATATTAAATTTAATCTTAAATACGATTTTGAAATTATGGCATCCGTTTATGCCGTTTGTTACAGAATCTATTTGGGAAGAAATTTACGGAAAGGATAAAATTTTAATGGTTGAAAAATGGCCAGAATTTGTTGAAATTTCAGAAAAGAAAGCGAAGGAATTAAATATTTTTTATGATGTTATCAAGTTTCCTGTAACCCATATTCGTTCGCTTCGTGCCGAATATAAGATAGAGCCAGCCAAAAAGATAATCGCAAAGATTAATGTTGGTAAGAATGAAAGATTAGTAAAAGAAAATGAAGAAATAATCAAGGCTTTGGCTCGGTTGGAAAAATTAGAATTTGTAGAGTCTGGCGCTGAAGTTTCTTTAGATCTTGCCGGAGCCATAGATGCAGCCAAAGAAAAACCAAGATTGGAAAAAGAAATCGCCGAAATTAAAAAATATCTTTCTGGATTGGAAAATAAATTAGCCAATAAAGAATTTGTACAGAATGCACCGAAGGCAGTTGTAGAAAAAGAAAAAGAAAAGTTGACTGAGGCAAAAAGTAAATTAGAAAAATTTGTAGAGCAATTAGAGAATTTAAAATAAATCATATGTCAGTTAATACCGACCCACAAAAAATAGCCGAGCTTTTAGAAAGAGGTGTGGAAAATATTTATCCCAAAAAAGAATTTTTGGAAGCTCAACTCAAATCCGGCAAACAGCTCACGCTCTATACTGGCTATGATCCGACAGCGCCGACCTTACATATTGGCCATGGCATTACCATGCTTAAACTTCGCCAGTTCCAGGATTTGGGGCATAAGGTCATTATGCTTATCGGTGATTTTACCGGCATGATTGGTGATCCCACTGATAAGACTTCGGCCCGACAAAAATTAACCCGTAAACAAGTGCTTGAGAATTGTAAGAATTATAAAAAACAGGCTGCGGCGGTGCTTAATTTCTCCGGGAAAAATCCGGTACAGGTAAAGTTTAATAGTAAATGGCTAGCAAAGATGAGTTTCGCCGATGTGGTTGAATTGTCTTCATATTTTACGGTACAGCGCATGATGGAGCGGGATATGTTTGAAAATAGAATTAAAGAAGAAAAGCCAATTTATCTGCATGAATTTTTATATCCGTTGATGCAGGGTTATGATAGTGTGGCTATGGATGTCGATGGTGAAATTGGTGGTAATGACCAGACGTTTAATATGTTGGCCGGTCGGACACTTATGAAAGATTTGAAGAATAAAGAAAAATTTGTCTTGACTACAAAATTATTAGTGGATTCCAGTGGTAAGAAGATGGGCAAGACCGAGGGAAATATGGTGGCATTTTCCGATACGCCGGAAGATATGTTTGGCAAGGTGATGAGTTGGACGGACGGTATGATAGATAATGGGTTTGAGTTATGCACGACATTACCAATGGCAGAAATAAAAAAGATTAAATCCGAGATGCAGAATCCCCGCGATCAAAAACTGAAGCTGGCGTATGAAGTAGTAAAAACTTTCTTGGGAGAAAAATCTGCGAAGAAAGCGGAGGCGCATTTCCAGCAAGTGTTTCAAGAAAAAGCAAAGCCACAGGATATGGCGGAGTTAAAGCCAAGCGCTAATGATATTATCAGCGTGCTAGTAGAGGCCGGTATTTGTAAAAGTAAATCAGAAGCTAGACAGGTGATTGCGCAGGGTGGTGTGAAGATTAATGATAAGAAGGTGGAGAAAATTGATGAGATGGTGAAGTCTGGAGATATTGTACAAAAAGGAAGTCGGTTTTTTGTAAAGATAAAATAACCCTACCAATACTTTTTGTCACCAAAAAGTATCAAAAAGTGTTAGGGCGCCAGAACTCCCCGCCTCGGCGGGTCAAACAGCTGCCGCCCCAAACCCCACATACAAGTAGTTAAGTTATGATAGAAAAAATTAAAAAAGAGATTGATTCCTTGTTGCAAAAAGCCAGGGTAACCGGAGATGTAGAATTGACTGTTCCGCCAAAAGCGGAGATGGGTGATTTTGCCTTTGCTTGTTTTGGTATTGCAAAAGAATGGGGGATGAGTCCTGTGGAAGCGGCAAACAAGATTAAATTAGAAATTAGAAATTTGAAATTACAAATTGTCGAACGAGTTGAAGCAATGGGACCATATGTAAATTTTTATCTTAAAACTTCAGAGTTGGCCGGTTTAGTAATTGCCGAGATTCAAAAGAAAAAAAATAAATACGGCCAGAATACTTCTGGCAAGGGCAAGAAAGTCATGTTGGAATATCCGTCTAACAATACTCATAAAGAATTCCATATCGGTCATTTTCGCAATGTTTGTATTGGCAATGCTTTGGTTAAGTTATATGAAAAAAATGGCTTTGCAGTTTATCCGGTAAATTACCTTAATGATTTTGGTAATCATGTGGCCAAATGTTTATGGGGATTGTTAAAATTTCATAAAGATGAAAAACCACCAGAGAATAAACAAAAATGGTTGGGAGATATTTATGCCGAGGCTAGTCAGAAATTAAAAGAGAATCCAGACTTTACCGCTGAGGTGGCAGAAGTGCAGGCAAAAATTGAAAATCAGGATAAAACCATCTGGCCATTATTTATCAAAACCAGGCAGTGGAGTATTGATCAGTTTGAAAAAATTTTTAAAGCATTAGGTGTAGTGCACAAAGCCATTTTTTATGAAAAAGATCTGAAGGCCAAAGGGCAAAAATTAGTTGATGAGTTATTGCAGAAAAAAATTGCACAAGTTGGCGAAGGGGGAGCGATTATTATTGATCTAAGCAAATATAATTTAGATATTGCTTTGCTGCGCAAATCAAACGGCGCAGGTTTATATTTGACCAGCGACTTACCGTTGGCCATGGCAAAGTTTAAAAAGTGTAATGCTGATGAGAGTATTGTTATTACCGGCACAGAACAAAATTTTTACTTTAAACAATTATATAAAATTTTAGAGTTAGTTGGGTTCCGTAAAAAATTGACGCATATTGGTTATGGACTAGTGAATCTCAAAGAAGGAAAAATGAGTTCGCGTTTAGGAAATGTAATTTTATACGAAGATTTGTATAATGACGTGTTTGCTATTTTAAAATCCGAAACACAGCAGCGACATCCCGACTGGAGTGAGAAAAAAATTGTTGCCAATACAAAAATTTTGGCCATGGCTGCGCTCAAATTTGATATGCAAAAACACGAGGCCGCAAAAAACATTGTCTTTGATGCCAAAGAAGCAGCTTCCTTTGAAGGGTTTACCGGGCCATACATTCTATATGTTGTAGCGAGAATACATAGCATCTTCAAAAAATCGAAAGCTGAAAAGATAAATACGAAGAATCAATCTGAGTTATTAAAACAACCAGAAGAAAAGCAATTGCTCTTGGCGCTGGCCAAATATTCGGTAATGGCGCAGCAGGCGCTTATTGAATATAACCCTTCGGTAATTACGCGTTATTGTTTTGATCTGGCGCAAGCATTTAATAATTTCTATAACGCCTGC